>DDYJ01000193.1:0-288 GCA_002347905.1 Comamonadaceae bacterium UBA2237
CGCAACTCACGCCTCGCACCCAAGAAGTCCTGCAAGCCATTGCCAAAGCGGGGCGTCCACCGATCGCCACCCTGACTGCGCAACAAGCTAAAGAAGCGTATGCCTTGGGGGCGGGCGTATTGGAAGCGCCTATGCCAGCCATGGCAAGGAATGAAACCCTGCACATCACGGTGCGTGATGGCGCACAACTGAGGGCTAAGTTGTGGTCGCCCAAGCCAATCGACACCAAGTCCGAATTGCCTGTTTTGCTTTACTTTCATGGCGGAGGCTTTACGGTCGGCAGCCCAG
>DDYJ01000193.1:330-604 GCA_002347905.1 Comamonadaceae bacterium UBA2237
CTTAGACGCGCAACGCATTGCTATCGGTGGCGATAGCGCTGGCGGCACACTCACTGCAGCCACAGCCATAGGTGCGCGCGACGCGGGTATTACATTGCGCTTGCAACTCATGTTTTATCCGGGATGCGCGGCTGACCACATGGCGTCTGCAAACACATTTGCAAAAGGCTTTTTGCTGGAGAAAGACAGCATCGACTACTTCTACGGCCATTATTTAGAGCACCCTAGCCACCGCAAAGACCCCTTGTTTTCGCCATTGGTAGAAGCCAATGTG
>DDYJ01000193.1:713-3137 GCA_002347905.1 Comamonadaceae bacterium UBA2237
TAAGGAGCCGGCATGACGCGCGACAAATTTCGATTACTCCACCGTCTTAGGGTACGCTGGGTAGAGGTGGACTTACAAAAGATTGTGTTCAACGGCCATTACCTCATGTACTTTGACACAGCCATGGCGGACTACTGGCGCGCTTTGGCCATTCCCTATGAAGACACCATGCACCAGCTAGGTGGCGATTTGTACGTCAAAAAAGCCAGCTTGGAATACCACGCATCCGCCCAATACGACGATAGGTTAGATGTAGGTTTGCGTTGTCAGCGCATTGGCAATTCGTCTATCCAATTTCTCGGCGGGATTTTCTGCGGCGACCAATTGTTGATCACGGGTGAATTGCTCTACGTCTATGCCAACCCAAACACCAAAACATCCATGCCTGTGCCGCAAGTGTTGCGTGACACCATGCTGGGTTTTGAAGAAGGTCAGGCCGTCACGCAATTGGAGACTGGAAGCTGGGACAACTTGAAAGACAAAGCGCAGCCAGTGCGCACCGAAGTGTTTGTTCAAGAGCAGGGGATTGATGCCAAAGACGAGTGGGACGCGGCTGATGCAGGGGCTGTGCACGCAGTAATTACCAACCGTTTCGGACATGCTTTGGCGACAGCCCGCTTGCTGGAGAAGTCACAAGGTATCGCCCAAATCGGCAGGATGGCCGTGCTGCGTGTCATGCGTGGTTCTGGGCTAGGAAGGCAGTTGTTACTGGCCTTGGTGGCAATTGCTCAGGCGCGTGGTGACAAAGAGGTGCGTTTACATGCCCAATGCAGCGCCCAAGCGTTTTATGCGGGTGAGGGATTTGAGCCCGTGGGACTGCCGTTTGACGAAGTGGGCATTGCACATATTGCGATGCGCAAAGTTTTGGTCAATACATAGATTAAATATCGTCCCGCAAAACATAGGGCAAAGGCAAAACATGGAGTTGCAAACCTGCAGAGGTGCCTACATGCAGGGATTTTTTCTCATCTACCACGGTGGTTTGTAATTCGACAATCGCATAGTTTTGATCGCTCAGGGTGGCGACTTGCGCTACCAAGCCACAAGGTTGAACCGTAGCGTCGCTGGTAAAAATTTCTTGTCCTGCTGCGATAGCACCGTCACTTTGAACCACATAAGCGCGCCGCTTTAAGGTACCTCTGAATTGACTACGTGCCACCACTTCTTGTCCTGGATAGCAACCTTTTTTAAAGTTCACGCCATCGACCGATTCGTAGTTGAGCATTTGCGGCACAAACGCTTCAAAGGTAGCCTGTTCGACCCACGCTATGCCGCTCATGACTTCGCCCAACTGCCAAAGCGCCACATCCATGGATGGATAGGCCGACAGGTTGGGCGTGCTTGCCGCCAGCAAGAGCGCTCGGGGCTGTTCCATGGCAGGGTAAAGCGTCAGGATATGTGCTTGCTCAGACGCCCAAGGGATGCAACGCCACGCTTGGTTTAGCGAAATTTCTGGGGGGCTGGATTGTTGCGCGATGCTCGATAGAACGGATTCCAAGGACTTTCCCGCCAGCCCCAACAAATGGAAATCTGCAGTCGCGTCGGTCAATTTGACTTTGGCACGCAAGACAAACATCGATAAGCGTTTCACAGTTTGTGGGATCAAATCGCGACGGCAAACCAAGAGCACTTCGTTAGGGTTTGGCTTGCAATAGACAAAGCTCGCTTGCATACGCCCTTTGGCATTGCAAAAAGCACCCAGATGGCACTGGTCTGCCTTCATCAACAAAACATCTTGTGTGAGCTGGTTGTGCAGAAAGTTAGCGGCGTCTTCGCCAAAGGCGCGAATAACGCCCAAATAGGGCAGGGGGGCAACGCCATCTAGGACAGGTAGGAGAGAGTGTGTGGACATCTCTGAATTATCATGCCCGACATATTTTGGCGAATTTTTAAGGTTTAAATGAAACGGATCGGCCAAGTCTTTGGCACTTTGTTGGTGTTACTTGCTTTGCTAAGTGCTGCGATTGCTTGGTGGGCGATTCGGCCGCTGTCTTTGGCCAGCCAGACCGTCGATATTTCCATTGAACCACAGACCACGGTGCGCGGCATTGCACAAGTCGTCGCTGCGTCGGGCGTCGATGTCGAGCCAGTTCTTTTATATGGCTTTTTCCGCATCAGTGGCCAGTCACGCCAACTCAGAGCTGGGAGCTATGAGATCAGCCAAGGTGAATCAGTCTTAGACCTTTTGCGCAAACTCAGCCGAGGCGAAGAAAGCCTCAAAGCCGTGGGATTGATAGACGGCTGGACTTTCAAGCAATTCAGAGCAGCGCTAGCCAAAGCGCCAAACCTCAACCACGACAGCCAAGGGCTTAGCGATGCAGAGCTTATGGCACGCTTAGGCAAACCTGGCGTCGCACCAGAGGGGCGTTTTTTCCCAGACACCTACACCTACGGCAAAGGCGCATCTGAATTACGGGTGATGCA
>DDYJ01000193.1:3181-5105 GCA_002347905.1 Comamonadaceae bacterium UBA2237
CTGATTTTGGCCAGCATCGTGGAGAAAGAAACGGGTAAGGAAAGCGACCGGGGAATGATTAGCAGCGTGTTCCATAACCGACTGCGCATCAATATGCCGCTGCAAACCGACCCGACTGTGATCTACGGTATGGGGGATGCATTCGATGGCAATTTACGCCGCGCTGATTTGCAGTCTGACCATCCTTGGAACACTTACACGCGAAAAGGCTTGCCGCCAACTCCTATTGCGATGCCTGGACGTAATGCACTGCGTGCCACTATGCATCCAGACACCAGTAATGCCCTGTATTTCGTCGCACGAGGCGATGGCAGTAGCGCATTTAGCGAAACCCTTGAAGCGCACAACGCCGCTGTGAACCGCTACCAACGCGGAGTGACCACCCAGCCCAGCAACGGAGCACAGGCAAAATAGGCGTTTTACTGAACATGACAAAAACAGGGCTGTTTATTAGTTTCGAAGGCATCGATGGGGCGGGCAAGTCCACCCACATCGACGGCTTGGCTGCGGCCTTTAAAGACCAAGGCCGTCAAGTGACCCTGACACGTGAGCCTGGTGGCACTCCTTTGGCCGAAACGTTGCGTGAATTGGTGTTGCATCAACCCATGGATCCTTTGAGCGAAGCCTTATTGATATTCGCCGCACGACGCGACCACTTGCAACAAGTGATTGAACCCGCCTTGGCGCGTGGCGATGTGGTGCTGTGCGACCGTTTCACCGACGCAACCTTCGCCTACCAAGGCGGCGGACGCGGCTTCGATTTGTCCGTGCTTAGTCAGTTAGAACAATGGGTGCAGGGCACTGCAGACGGTATCCGCCAACCAGATTTGACGATTTGGTTTGAGTTAGACCCCCGCATTGCGGCCGAGCGTTTAGCTGGAGCGCGTGTGCCTGACAGATTTGAGTCGCAACCCGTGGCGTTTTTCGAGCAAGTGCACTTGGGCTACGCCAAACGCGCGGAAGCAGACGCTGCCAGATTCGCACGCATCGATGCCTCTAAAACCAAACATGCGGTTTGGCAGCAAATCACCCGCGCTTTGGTACAAAAAGGTTGGTTGTCCATCATGGTGGCCACACCGGCTGGCTTGGAATAAATCATGTCTGAAACGCAGCAACCTCAAAAGCCCGGCTCTCAGCTTTCGCCTTGGTTGCATCAGCAGCTCTCAACTTTGCTTTCTCGTCGTGGGCATGCCTGGCTCTTGCAGGGGCCATCTGGGCTGGGTCAATACAACTTGGCTCTAGAACTCGCCCGCGCTTGGTTGTGCGAAAACACCACCTTTGCAGGCGCCTGCTACCAATGTGCCAGTTGCCACTCTGTAGATGTCCGAACGCATCCTGATTTATGTGTGCTCATGCCTGAGACAGTAGCACTTGAATTGGATTGGCCTCTGGACGAAAAGTCGCAAAAAGAGATTGAAAATAAAAGAAAACCCAGCAAAGAAATTCGCGTAGACGCAGTGCGCGAAATGATTAACTTCACCCAACACACCCGATCTGGTGGCCACACCAAAGTGGTGTTGGTCTATCCCGCGGAGCGCATGAACCATGTCACGGCCAATGCGATTTTGAAAACCTTGGAAGAACCCCCCGGTGAATGCCGGTTTGTGTTGGCCAGCGAAGCCGCGCATATATTGCTGCCTACTATTCGCAGCCGTTGTCAGACGCACACCATGGTTTGGCCTGATGAAAAACAAGCCTTGGACTGGTTGGTTGCGCAAGGGCTAGGGGCAGCAGACGCCAAAGCCACGTTGCGCGCTGCGGGAGGTCGTCCTGAAGACGCCTTAGAACTTGCCAAAGCAGGTCTAAAGGCGGCGCAATGGTCTAGCTTTCCTTTGATGGTAAGTCGCGGTCAGCCTTCTGCTCTTGCCGATTTAACGCCCGCCCAAGCGATCGATCGCTTGCAAAAACTCTGTCATGACATGCT
>DDYJ01000193.1:5260-8413 GCA_002347905.1 Comamonadaceae bacterium UBA2237
ATGGCCCAAGCGCAGCAGGCTTTGCGATAAGAGACAACTTAGTTTTGCCATCATTCTTGCGATTGCCCGATAGCATATGACTTTTCTATGTTCACAGATTCCCATTGCCATCTGAATTTCCCTGAATTGGCCCAAAACATGGATGCCATTCGCACCTCCATGGCCGAGGCGCAAGTCGATAGGGCTTTGGTCATCAGCACCCAACTTGAAAAATTCCCAGAGGTGCATGACTTGGCCATGCAATTCGACAACTTCTGGGCGACGGTAGGCGTGCATCCTGATAGCGAAGGCGTGCAAGAGCCCTCGGTGGAAGAACTCGTCAAACTCTCCCAACTCCCCAGAGTGGTCGGCATTGGCGAGACGGGCTTAGACTATTACCGGCTTGAAGGGCGCTCTATCGCCGATATGGAATGGCAACGTCAGCGTTTTCGCAACCATATTCAGGCTGCGCAACAAGTTCGTTTGCCGCTGGTCATTCACACCCGCAGTTCGTCCGCTGACACCCTCTCTATATTGAAGGAAGAGGGCGAGGATGGCTCCCAAAGTAGTGCAGGAGGGGTTTTCCACTGCTTTACAGAAACGGCTGAAGTTGCCCGCGCGGGGCTTGATTTGGGTTTTTACATCTCGTTTTCAGGCATTTTGACCTTTAAAAACGCCCAAGACCTTCGAGACGTCGCCAAGTTCGTTCCCATGGATCGCATCTTGATTGAGACAGATAGCCCCTATTTGGCGCCTGCACCTCACCGAGGTAAAACCAATAATCCTTCTTATGTGCCTTTTGTTGCCAAGCAGATTGCGGAGATCAAAGGAGTATCGGTGGAAGCCGTGGCTGAGGCCACAAGTCGCAATTTTGACGATTTATTTAGCGGTGTTTTAAATTGAGAATTAACTTTAAGATATTTTTATATCTATATGTTTTTATTGGATTTTCTATATCCAAAGCAGGTGCGTTTGACGACTTCTTCAAGGCTATTGTTTTTGACCAAGTGCCCGTGGTCGGCAACCTTATTTACCGGGGTATGGACCCCAATACACCCACAGAAAAAGGCGAACCAGCCTTGGTTTTTGCAGTCCGGTCTGGCGCCCACAAATCTGTTGCTTTTCTACTCAAACAGCCTGGCATTCAGGTTGATGCCACCAATACAGCCGATGAGACTGCCTTGATGTTGGCTGCTAACGCCAACGATCTCGTTTCTGCCAATCTGCTGATTGAAGCGGGCGCTTCAGTTAACCGACCTAACTGGACACCATTGCATTACGCATCCAGCAAAGGCCATACGGCCATGATGCGCTTGCTGATAGACAACGATGCTTATATTGACGCAGAAAGCCCGAATGGAACTACGCCATTGATGATGGCTGCCTATTACGCGTCGCCCATGGCAGTAAAACTTATGCTGGAAGAAGGTGCCGATCCGAACTTGCAAAACCAAAATGGTCAAACTGCTCTAGATATGGCGCAGTCAAAGGACAAGTTATTGAGCGCGCAATATATCAGGGTGTTCAAAGAGGCNNTTAACTTTACATAATATACATCGTATGAAGTTATACCATGAAATAAGTTAATGCAAGCTCAGACTCAAGACATCAAGCCTTTGCAGTTATTGGCAGTTGCAAGGATTTTAATTCGAGAAATTCTTCAAATCCGAACTTACCGTTTTCACGTCCGTTACCAGATTGCTTGTAACCACCAAATGGCGCATTGAAATTAAACGGAGAACCATTGATGTCTACTTGGCCAGTGCGAATGCGCCGAGCAACGGCGATCGCATGATCTTGGTCAGTACTCCAAACGCCGCCACCCAGACCATAAATGCTGTCGTTGGCAATTCGTATTGCTTCTTGTTCATCTTTGTATGTGATGATGACCAACACGGGACCAAAAATCTCTTCCTTAGCCAAGGTGTCGGTTGCCTTGACCCGCAGAATGGTTGGCTGAACAAAGTAACCTTTGTCAAATGCCGGCTTCTGAGGTCCACCAGCCACAACTTCAGCGCCTTCTTGGATACCTTGTTCAATGAAATGAACGACCCGATCGCGCTGGGCCGCGCTGACCAATGGGCCTAAGCGCGTGTTTTCGTCCAAGCTCGGTCCGAGTGTGAGTTTGGAAATTGCTGTTTGCGCTAATGCCTTGGCTTCTTCGTAGCGGCTCTCAGGTACCAACATGCGGGTGTGTGCAGAACACGTTTGGCCACTGTTGAGCATGCAGGCAGACACACTGCCTTTGACGGCTGCAGCCAAGTCTGCATCTTCCAAAATCACACTGGCCGACTTACCGCCCAATTCCAAGGCAACGCGTTTGATACTTTGTGATGCCAATTCGCCCACACGTTTCCCAGCGCGGGTAGACCCTGTGAAACTCACCATATCGACTTCTGGATGGCTAGCTAAAACCTCTCCAACTTCGGGACCAGTGCCGTTCACCAAGTTAAAAACACCCGCAGGCAAACCACTGTCGTGGATGATTTCAGCCAAGATCATCGCGTTGATAGGTGCAATCTCACTGGGTTTTAAAACCACCGTACATCCAGCCGCCAGCGCAGGCGCCACTTTCAAGGTGATTTGATTGAGCGGAAAGTTCCACGGTGTGATGCAACCCACCACACCAATCGGCTCGCGCACTACCAAAGAATTACCCACCTGTTCTTCCCAAACAAAACGACGCGCAACTTTGGCGGCATTGCCCCAGTTAAAAACAGGGCCTCCGACTTGAATCATCTTGGCCAATTTAATGGGCATACCCACTTCGCGGGCGATGGCGGTGCCCATTTCGTCTGTTAGGTCTTTGAGGCCTTGCACGATCTTGTCGATATAGCCACAACGTGTCTCGACTGGCAAATGCGACCAGCTATCAAATGCCGCTCTGGCCGCCAAAACCGCCTGTTCTGCCTCCGCTTGTGTGCCTTGCGGTACGCTGGCAAAGACTTCTTCCGTGGTGGAGTCGTGAACTTCAAATACGTGCGTTGATTGGGCTTTGACCCATTGGCCGTTGATGTAATGGCTGGTGTAGTTTTTCATAGGTAATTCCTGTCTGATAAGTGTCTAATTCTGTTTGGAGAGAATGGTTGCAAAAGTTATTTCAATCTTAGCCAGGCATCAGGCATGCGCTTCGTGCGCCCACAAAATCAACGCCTCGCGGTCTTCCACCACCAA
>DDYJ01000050.1:0-2716 GCA_002347905.1 Comamonadaceae bacterium UBA2237
GGTATTTGTATGGGGGCTTATTGGGCCGATGCCTATTACTTTAATTTACTAAAAGGTACGCGCTGCGTGCAGTACATCAAACGTCCTGCTGCAGATATACGTTCATCCTATGGCACTACTGCACCCGTGACTTGGCGCGGACAAGCACACCGCATGTATTTTTATGATGGGCCTACATTTTTAGGTGGTCAGTTTGATACGGTAGCAACGTACGCAAACGGCGATCCAATGGCAATTATTCAAGGCTCGGTTGGATTGATAGGCTGCCATTTGGAGAGTCAAGCCAATTGGTATACAAAAAAATATATGCAACCCCAATGGCATGCAGGAAAACACCACAACATGCTGTTGCAGTTTGTGGCTGACTACTTATTGAATTCGCGACAAATGCACTTGTTTTAAACGCAATGGCTGAATTGATTTGCTACTAACCGATCAATTTCAGAAGCAAGTTCGAAATCTTTTTGAGTGAGTCCAGAAACATCGTGTGTTGAAAGCCTGACGCGCATTTTTCTGTACACGGATAAAAATTCAGGATGGTGGTTTTGAAGCTCAGCGATTTCTGCCACTTTGGCAATGAAGTGCATGGCAGTTTTAAAACTATCGAATTGCCACTGTTTATGCATGAAGGCTTCGTCGGATTCCAAGGTCCAACCGCTGATGGTTTTTAATGCCTGTTTAATTTCGATTGAGTTGAGTTTGTTTTTTTGCATTGTTAATCCAATGTGAAGCTTAGGGTGCCGCTATTTCAAGCATGATCTCGTTGCGTTTGAACATAGGCAGTGTCCAAGGTGGGTCATAGCGAGAGAGTTGAGGCACGCCTATGACTTTTAAGCCCTTACGATTCGCCCAATCAATTGCCTCATCTGTTTTGGTCTGTACCCTTGAAAGAGTATTGAGCCAAGAATAGGAGTAGACAAGAAAGATTTTGCTGGGTATTTCTCTTAATGTGACAGCTTCGTTTTTAGGCTTTGGAATATTTGCCAGTGTGTATTGACTTGGCATAACGAAATGTATGCGCCATTTTTGGGCTGCTTGCATGTTCGATTCAGACACCTGCGGTTCAACTGTGACTGGGGCTGTCATCGCGATTTTTTTGGAGACTGGTTCGACCGTCACCGGTGCGGTCATTGCAATTTTTGCGGCCGCGTTCGAATCAGCCACCTGGTTATTACCAAAAATATAGTCTGCAATCAGCCTGAATCCTTTGTTCGAAGCTTCGTCCATATCGCCATCGACCAGAGTTTCAGCAACCAACAGTGGTGCGTACTTGCGAATTTCAAAATTGCCATCTGCTTGGATGACTTCGTATTTGGGTTCTTCGAGGGCCATGGCGCTTCCAGTGCATAAAAAACCAAATAGCAAGCCTACACCAATGATCTTAAGTTGTTTCATAAATAGCCTGTTTGTGTTTGTAAGCCTGCAGAGTAATTTCTTCTTTTTTCTCAGCCGTAAGACGATGTAGGTTTTTGAGTTGCATCAGCATACGGGGATTTTTAGCTAATGTGTCTGAATGTTTGTTGAGATAGTCCCAATACAGAGTGGTGAAGGGACATGCGTTGTCCCCTGTAGATTCGGCAGGGTTGAATTTACATCCTTTGCAGTGGTTACTCATACGGTCAATGTACTTGCCGCTGGCGATGTAGGGTTTGCTTGCCATCAAACCGCCATCCGCGTATTGGCTCATGCCGATGGTGTTGGGGACTTCAACCCACTCGACGGCGTCCACATAAACGCCTAAGTACCAAGCATGCACCTCTTTGGGAGTTACGCCTAATAAGAGTGCATAAAGGCCAGTCACCATCAACCTTTGAATATGGTGGGCATATCCGTGTTGGAGCGTTAATTCAATGGCATCCCTTAAGCACGCCATGTCAGTCTTGCCTGTCCAATAAAACGCTGGTAGTTTGGCTGTGGCGTGCATGGCGTTGCGATCGATGTACTCGGGCATATACGTCCAGTAAATCCCGCGGACGTATTCGCGCCAACCCAATATCTGTCGAATGAAACCTTCTACAGCCTCGATGGGCGCATGGCCTTGTAAATAAGCATCTTGGGCTTTGTCGATGACTTCTTTGGGATGGAGCAGTTTGGTGTTGAGCGCGCAAGAAAGGTGTGAGTGGTACAGCCAAACTTCGCCTTCCCACAAGGCGTCTTGGTATTGACCAAAAAAAGGCAGTCGGTGCAATATGAATTCATCCAATGCAACCAGGGCATGTTCACGTGTAACGGGCCAACTGAAGGTGGATATCGAACCAGGGTGGTGAGCGAACTTCTGATTTACCAGTTGCATCACATCATGGGTGATTGAGTCGGGTGCAAATTGGGAAGGTTGGGGGAGGTTGGTAGGCCCCTGCTTGCCAAAGCTGCCACGGTTTTCTGTATCAAAGTTCCATTTGTCACCCATGGGATTTTTCCCATCCATCAAGACACCAGTTTTTTGACGCATCTCGCGGTAAAAAAACTCAAGACGTATTTGTTTTCGGCCTGCTATGTGTTTTTTAAATTCCTCAGGGGTACATAAAAAATGGCTGTCATCTCTGATTTCCAGATTCAATTGATGTTTTGCAGCGACAGATTGCAAACTGGTGAGAACCCGCGATTCACCAGGCATCACCATGATGAGATGCTGCGGTTTTTTTAGAAGAATTGTTTTTTCTAATTCGCTGGACAAAGATCCAGCTTTGCTTTGTGAATCGAGCGCCGTGTAGAGAAC
>DDYJ01000050.1:2744-4549 GCA_002347905.1 Comamonadaceae bacterium UBA2237
ATAGCGTCTAGTTTTGGATCAAAGCCGACAAATGCAGATGAAGCCGCATCTAATTGATCACCCAAGACAAGGATAAGGTTTCTAAGGGACAAGTTCAATTCCTTCGTGTTTGGCCACCATTTCTAGGGCACTTTCAAATAAGGCCCGAGCGGATCCTGAAACCGAGCTTAAATAGGCATGGAGATGTGCGTCCTCGGTCGATTTATTGAGGCACTCATGGGTGTATTGTTCAAAACTTGCCAATTGCGCAATGATTTCAGCCACATGTCGAGGGCATTCACATAAAACATTGGATGAAATTGCAGCCACTTTAGCCAAGGTGGCGTCGCTGTATTTGCGTTGGGGGATCACTGCACCCACCACAAACCCGCTGTTTTTTTGTTCGGTTCCGACCAATAAAACTGAATTGATTAAATCTGCCAAATCAGAGTCGGATATGGGCTCTCTGCGCACGATCATGCCTGAGAACTTCATGGATTCAATGATATTTTGCTGGCCATAGTTGTACAAAACAATCACTTGCAAGGCTTGGCATTTTTGAGCAAGCTTGTGGATGTCAACTTCTATGCCTGCATGCAAGGAATTCGTTTTGATCAGCAATATTTGTGTGGGTTGTTCGAACTCTGCGCCAAGCGCGTCTGATAAGTCATTGAATATGTCAGTGACTTTGATCTCATGGTTGTTAAAGCTCAGGGTGAATTTTTTGGATTCAATGCGTCCTGCCAACGCCAGACCAACGATAGCCATAGAAATTGAGCGGTCCTCCAACTGCCTGTGGACCTGAATTCGATTTGAACTTTGCTGTTGCATCAGCAAATTGTTGAGAGCCTGAGAGGATAGGTTGGCGATGTTGCTGATGGCATGGCCTTGTTCGGTCAGGCGCTTGAGTAAGGTGGCTTTTAAAACATCATCGTCCGAGTAGAGGCGATGTTGTCCCTGCGTTTTGAGCGGAGTGAAAGTTGCATACCTCACTTCCCATACCCGCAGGGTAGGGGTAGGCACGCCGCTGAGGCTAGAAACTGCGCCAATCTTGTGCAGAGGTGTGTTAGGCAGGTAATTCTTATTCATGGGTTGATTTGAGTAGGTAATGAATAGATATATTGAAATAATTACACATGATAGCAGTATTTAATCTATGCATGTGCTAAATTTAAGCATTCAAAATCAATTCAAGGTGATTTAAATGCTTAACAGTCGCGCTATTCACGGGCTCAATGTCATAGGGCTTGTTGCTTCTGCACAAAGACACCAACCCATCACTACCGCAAGGCTCTCCCGAATGTTGGGTCTTTCTGTTTCTTATACCGAAAGCCTGATGAAAGACTTAAAAGAAGGCGATCTGCTCCGGGCGCATCGTGGTCCGGGAGGTGGTTACCAGTTGCAACAAGCTGTTGTTAATTTATCTGTATGGGACGTGGTGTCATGTTTTAACACCGAGGAGACGTTTACGGGGCAAACTGACCAAAGCTCTGAATTTTTGGCTGCATTTAACTTGCACCAACAACTCGATGACATCAAGCGCAGTTTTTTGCAGTCCTACCCCTTGGCCGATGTACTAAAACACATGCCTGCGTCTAGTATGGACAGTGAGGTCATCCATGCTTCTTCTATGAGTTTTCATTTCAAACCTATACAAAAGCAAGCACTTCCCATGGCGCCCAATTCTGTTTTTGATTTGTCCAACTTCATGCAATTACACGCGGCTTGAACTAGTTAGTCTGTCTTACTTTTTTAAAAATCCACACATTTATGCCGACACCCAACACCACTGCTTCTACTGTGCTGTATGACGGCTCTTGTCCACT
>DDYJ01000050.1:4570-8827 GCA_002347905.1 Comamonadaceae bacterium UBA2237
TGATGCAGCGATTTCATGTCATCAAACCCAATGGCGATTTGGTTTCTGGCGCTGCTGCATTTGTTCACGTATGGGAGCAATTGCCCGGTTGGAACCGTCTAGCAAAAGTTGCACAAGTGCCAGGCGCGCTGGAAGTGATGGAGTTCGGCTATGACAAGTTTTTAAAGATCCGACCCAAAATCCAAAGCCTTATTTTGGGTTTCTACCGTCTCTGCGACAAAAAATAAACAATACATACTTTCTTTGTAACAGCCTTCTAGGCAGGGCTTATTCCTAATGAAAATTTGATTGGGTTGTGATACGGTTGTAATAAATTTCTATTGGAGATATTTATTCCACTCGACATACAACCCATCGATAAATCAAGGCCTACTTTTATTGGCGAGGTATCAGGCATTGACCTGACGCGTGCCCTCAGTGACGCCGAGGTCGCCGCCATCCATGCAGGCATGGATCATTATGCTGTGCTCGTATTTCACGACCAGCATTTGGATGATGAACAGCAAATAGCATTTAGCCGCCAACTCGGCAAACTCGAAGAAGCCACAGGTGACATCATGTCTGAGAAGGACAGGCGACTTAGTATGCATTTGAACGATATCTCCAACCTCGACAAGCATGGCGAATTACTTCCGCGTGATGATCGGCGGCGTTTATTTGGATTGGGTAACTTGTTGTGGCATTCAGATAGTTCGTTCAAGGATGTGCCCGCCAAGTATTCGCTTCTTTCTGCACGCAAAATTCCTTCTACCGGAGGTAACACCGAATTCGCAGATATGCGTGCCGCATATGACGCCTTGGACGATACGATGAAGGCAGAGGTGCATGACCTCATTTGTTCGCATAGCCAGATTTTTTCTCGCGGCATTTTGGGTTTTGATGATTTCACGGATGCTGAGCGGGCCAAGTGGGCGCCAGTGCGCCAGCGCCTGGTTCGTCGCCATCCCAATACCGGAAGACTTTCTCTCTACCTCGCAAGCCATGCGGGGGGTATTGAAGGTTGGCCTATGCCAGAAGCCCGTTCGTTCTTACGCGACTTGAATGAACACGCTACTCAAAGGGAGTTTGTGTACGCCCATGTTTGGCGTCCCTGGGACTTGGTGATGTGGGATAACCGTGTAACGATGCACCGCGCGCGTCGCTACGATCCAAAAGAAGTGCGCGATATGCGCAGAACAACTTTGACAAATGAAGTCTCCAGTTTGGAGCAGGGGCCTTTATAGGATTGCGATCGTCAAGACACTGATGTTTTTTGGATTCTTTATTTCGAATTGCGCCAATTTTCTTCAGCCTGATCCCAAGCACCTAATGCTTGCAGGTCAGGTACCCATGCTAGGCCAGACTTCGCATCGGATGACGCTGCCTCTGGTGTTACTAGCAAATATCTGGAAGTTGAACTTGATGATTTGAGCGGCCTGTGAATTGAAAACCGTGTCATATATCGTGCGATTGGTTTGTAGTTCGTAGGCTTCTGATCAAATAACTTCAAATGCTCATTTGAAGAATTGTTGATTTATTTCAATTTCTCAATGACATTAGCTCTAGTGGATTTGAATTTTATTTAGATTTATATTCGAACCAGTCAATCGGTGGCCCTGAATCCAGTGTCTTGGATAACTTTGGCCCAGCGTGCGGTGTCGCTGGCAATGGCGCTGGCAAATGCTGCGCCAGATTCTCGAGGCACATCAAAGCCTTGCGCTTCCAGTTTGGTGCGGTACTCAGGATCGTTTTGGACTTTCAGCACGGCGTTGGTTATGGTGTCAATCACGTTTTGCGGTGTGGCTGCGGGTGAAACCAATCCAAACCAGACTTGCAGACTTAGATCGCGGTAACCCAATTCGGCCATTGTCGGTACTTGCGGCAAAATACGTGACCGCTCGTTACTAGTCACCGCGAGTGCATGCAACTTGCCGGCTTGTATTTGTTGTGACGCACCTTGCATTTGGGTGAACCCCAGCAGCACCTGCCCTCCCATTAGGTCGTTTAGTTGAGGAGCTGATCCTTTGTAGGGGACATGCACCATGTTGAGTTTCAACCGCTGGTTGAGTTGAAACCCCAAAAAGTGCGAGGGGGTACCAGGACTGAAAGAGGCGTAAGCCGCTTTGCTGGGGTTGGCAGTCAACCAAGTCACCAAGTCCGGCAAGGTGCGTGCTGGCACTGATGGGTGAATCGACAGCAACAAGGGGCTTTCCACCCCTTTTGCAATTGGCTTGAAGTCGCTTTGCTTCCAACGCAAGGCTGGATATGCAGATGGGTTAATGGTGAACATCGCATGAGTGGTGATCCACAACGTGTGACCATCGGCGGGTGCTTTCAGAACATATTCTGCACTGATGTTGCCGCTTGCGCCGGCACGGTTATCAACCAAGAAAGTACCACCGGTTAGGCGTGTCAAGTGATCAGCCAATGTTCTGGCATAAGCGTCGATTGCGCCCCCGGCCGGAGTTCCCACAACAAGCGTCACGGGTTTGGTGGGCCAAGTTTGAGCGCGTGCCATAGGCATGGTGGTAACGCCTACATAGGCCAGCATGGCAGCGACAAGATAACAGCGTTTGAAAGTTGCAAAAGTAGTCATGGGGCGACTCCTGTTTACGCTCACTGTGGTGTAAATCCTGACGCACGAATAGGCGGACCCCACTTCTCATAATCGGCTTTCATGATCTGAGCTAAACGTTCTGGACCAAAGCCTGTGGGCTCCAGTTCCATGTCGATGAGTTTTTTATGCAGGGCAGGGTCTTGGATAGAAGCCGTTGCGGCTTTGGCGAGTTTTTGAATCGTATCAGCGGGTGTGCCCGCCGGGGCAAACAAGGCGTACCAAGGCGAGGCCACCAGATCCACACCTTGCTCTCTGAAGGTGGGCACATCTGGAAACATCGGGCTGCGCTTTTCACCAGCAACTGCTACCAACCGCGCCTTTTTGCCATCCACCAGCGATTGAATATCACCCGCCACGGTGGAGAGTGCAGGAATTTCACCTGCTGCCAGTGCTTGCATGGCCGGTGCTGTGCCACGGTAAGCAACATGCTCTAGTTTTATACCAGCACTTTGTCCGAACAACACGCCCATGAAGTGAGGCAATGATCCAGGTGCAGCAGAACCGAAAAATGCATTTTGAGCAGGAGATAATTTGACCCACTCGATGTACTCCTTCAGGTTGTTCGCAGGTACTTTGTTGGCCAAGCCAAAACCAATTTGAAAATTGCTCAGGTGTGCCACGGGGGCAAAGTCTTTGAACGGATCGTATTTGAGTTGACCGGCATAGCTGTGCGGAAAGATCGACATGGTGGCCACTGGTGTCATGAGCAATGTGGTGCCGTCGGCAGGGGCTGCTTTGACTGCCATATTGCCCAACTGACCACCAGCACCGGCACGGTTCTCCACTACAACAGGTTGGTTCAAGCGTTTGGACATGGCATCAGCCACCACGCGGGTTAGAAGGTCTGATGTAGCCCCTGGAGGATAGCCCACGATGATCTTGATTGTGTTGCTTTGTGACCAAGCCAAACCACTTGTCAGCAAGGTCAACGCCAATGCCAAGTGTTTTAGCCATGTTAAAACTGTCTTTGTTTGAATGCGCATTAAGGTGTCTCCAGATTGAGTCAAAGTAAACAAGAGCGATCAGCGTTCAGGCATATTCTTGGTGGAGTAAACCAAACTGACCGCAGCATCTTCAGGAATAGGAGGAACTGTTGCGTCCCATGCCAAGTATTGCTGTCGCATGGCTTCAAAACGCGCACTCTCGCGGCCTGAGAGATTGGCGCGCTCGCGCTNNTCGCGCTCGTCTTGGGCGATGTTGAACAAGTACTCGTTCTCATCAACTTTTAAATACTTCCAATCACCCAAGCGCATGGCACGTTGGTGACGATAGTTCATACGCCAGTAAAGCGGACGCTCAAAGGTGTGCTTTGAATTGCACAATACTGCTTTGATCGATAGCCCATCAATTGGGTAATTGGGGTGTGGCTTGCCACCGCCAACATCTAATAAGGTGGCAGACCAATCCATGGTCATGCAGTGTTGTGCACTGACAGAACCTGCAGAAATGACGGCAGGCCAATGCGCTACCCATGGCACGCGTATGCCGCCTTCGGTCAAGTCCATCTTGCCACCGACTAAGGGCCAATTGTTTGAAAAACGCTCCCCACCATTGTCGCTGGTGAAAACTATGAGTGTGTTGTCGAGTAAGCCGTTGTTGCGCAGTGACTCTATGACCCAACCAATGCCCTCATCCATGTGCTGAATCATTCGGTGGTAGGT
>DDYJ01000091.1 GCA_002347905.1 Comamonadaceae bacterium UBA2237
GTGTAGTTGCGAAACACATGCGCATCACGAAAGTACGCCAGGCTGTCTTCGGTCGCGCCATCGCCTATGAGGGTTGCCGCGTGTTGGTAGAGCATGCGCGCTTGGCCAATCAAGTCCAAACTCATATTGGTCATGGCAATGTCTTCTTCGAGCACGGGCCCGTGGCCGCACCATTCGCCATTGCGTTGTCCTAATACGACGGCGTTGTCCGCTAGGTGCAACACATAGTCGATGTGCGCTGTGTCAGGATGTGCAGACGCAACCATCACATATGCCCCACTTCATCGGGGATGCTATAGAAAGTGGGGTGTCGATAAATTTTGTCAGCAGCGGGTTCAAACAACTCCGCTTTGTCTTGCGGGGCGCTCGCCGTGATGGTGTTGGATGGCACGACCCAAATGCTTACGCCCTCTTGGCGACGTGTGTAGACATCGCGTGCCATTTGCAGTGCATGTTGGGCATCGCTGGCGTGCAAACTGCCGCAGTGTTTGTGTTCCAAGCCTTGCTTGCTGCGCACAAACACTTCCCACAGGGGCCATTCGCTCAAAGCTTTTTGAGGTGCTGCTGGTGTAGTGCTCATGCTGCTTCCTTCATCTGTTTGTCTTGCTGTTTGCGTGCATGTGCCAGCGCGGCTTCGCGCACCCATGCGCCTTCGTTCCACGCTTTGACCCGCGTGTTTAAACGTTCTTTGTTGCAAGGCCCGTTACCATTGACAGTGGCCCAAAACTCGTCCCAATCAATCGCACCGTAGTCGTGGTGCTGGCGCTCTTCATTCCATTTCAAATCGGGGTCAGGCAGAGTCACGCCTAATACTTTGGCTTGTGGCACGGTGGCGTCGACAAATTTTTGACGCAAGTCATCGTTGCTGATGCGCTTGATGCCCCAACGCATACCTTGCGCGCTGTTGGGGCTGTCTGCGTCTGGTGGACCAAACATGGCGAGACACTTCCACCACCAACGGTTGACCGCGTCTTGCACCATGTCTTTTTGTTCTTGCGTGCCAGTCATCATCACCAACAGGGCTTCATACCCTTGGCGTTGGTGGAAGCTTTCTTCTTTGCATACACGCACCATGGCGCGCGCATACGGGCCATAAGAACAACGACACAAAGGGATTTGGTTCATGATGGCGGCGCCATCGACCAGCCAACCGATCACGCCGACATCCGCCCATGTCAAAGTGGGGTAGGTGAAGATCGAGCTGTATTTGGCGCGACCTGTATGTAAAGCATCGAGCATTTGGTCGCGGCTGGTGCCCAAGGTTTCTGCTGCACTGTACAAGTAAAGACCATGGCCCGCTTCGTCTTGCACCTTGGCCATCAAAATCGCTTTGCGTTTGAGCGAGGGCGCGCGGCTGATCCAGTTACCTTCGGGCAGCATGCCCACAATTTCGCTGTGCGCGTGTTGGCTGATTTGACGCACCAGTGTTTTGCGGTAGGCGTCAGGCATCCAGTCTTGCGGTTCGATGCGGCCATCCGCGTCAATACGTGCATCGAACGCGTCTTGCAAGGCTTGCGTGGCGTTATCGGTTGCGCCGCTGACGAGCTTGACTGCGGTGGGTGCGTCCCCATCGGGAACGCTGAATGATTGGGTGTACATGGATCCACTCCTACGCGCTGAACATGCGCTAGGGCAGAGTATAAATAATTAACCGACCAATCGGTCGGGAAATTTAACCGCCTGACTCGACTACAAAGCCTTGGCCGGGTCCGCGTCCCAAAATTTGTTCGAGCTCAGTCAGAGCCGCCTGCAGTGGGCCTTTCAATGTATGTGGCGGATTAACCACAAACATACCGCTGGCACTTAAACCTTTGTCGTCTCCGCCGCTGGCGCGGCCAATGGCAAAAGTGGCGTGTAACCAAGGTTTTTTGATGGGCTGGCAGAATAATTTGAGTTTGCGCGGCAAATCGTGGGCTTCAATCCGTGGGATAACGGGATACCAAATCAGGTAAGCGCCGGTTGCAAAGCGTTTCAGGCTGTCTTGCATGCTGTCGAGCACGCGGGCGTAGTCTGATTTCAACTCGTAGCTGGGATCCATCAGCACGCAGGCGCGGCGCGAGCCGCTGCTGGACAAGGGCGGTGGAAGCAACGCTTTTAGCGCTTCGAAGCCATCTTCGCTTTTGATTTGGATGGCCCGACCCGCATCGAGTTGCGCCACATTGCCGACCAAGGCTTTGTGGTCGGTGGGATGCAGCTCATACAGTTTCAAACGGTCGCGGCTGTCATGGCGCAACAGTTGGTGGATGATGAAAGGAGAGCCTGGGTAGACGCGGGTTTTGCCCGCGCTATTAAAGCTGTTGACCATGCCTAAATAGTCCAACAAGAGAGGCGAGGTAAGTGCCTGCTTCGCCTGCATGACTTTCAGTACACCATCGGCTGACTCCCCACTTTTTTCGGCATAGTCGCCATCCAGGCGGTAGAGGCCTGCGCCGGCGTGGGTGTCTACAAACTGGATGGATGCCTCTTTTTGCATCAGGTGGCGTAAAACGGCAATCAAAACGGTGTGTTTGAGCACATCGGCATGGTTTCCGGCGTGAAAGGCGTGGCGGTAACTGAACATGCGGGCAATATACCCCCTTGGTTGCACAGAGCATGAAACGATTGCGCTAAGTGCTTGAAATTGCTTATAATGGCAAGCTCTGCAGCGCAATCAGGTTTCCGCGGTAGGGGCTGTCTTTAAATTTATGTTTGAGGCGGTTAAGCCACCTAAGAGGTTCTCATCAGAAGAACGCCGACCGTGGAAAAGAAACCAACAAACCCACCTTCATTAGGAAACTCCATGTCTACTTTCAGCGCAAAACCCGCTGACGTGGTGCATGAGTGGTTTGTGATTGACGCCACCGATAAGGTGCTCGGACGAGTAGCCAGCGAAGTTGCTCTCCGTTTACGCGGCAAACACAAGGCCATTTATACGCCTCACGTCGATACCGGTGACTTCATCGTCATCATCAACGCATCCAAAATCAAAGTCACTGGCGCTAAGCCTTTGGACAAGATGTATTACCGTCATTCTGGTTTCCCAGGCGGTATTTCTTCTACCAATTTCCGTGACATGCAAGCCAAGCATCCTGGCCGCGCGCTTGAAAAAGCCGTCAAAGGTATGTTGCCCAAGGGCCCACTTGGCTATGCCATGA
>DDYJ01000081.1:0-1053 GCA_002347905.1 Comamonadaceae bacterium UBA2237
TTGCTGCTTTGCAAAGCAGCAACCTGATTTGGATTTGTTCCATCCTTGGCTGATTACCAGTGAACAAGCGGCGCAAATTGCTTTGCGTTGCGAAGCAGCAGCTCTCCAAGTAGACAAGCGCATCACCAACAGCGAAGGTGCTGGGGTGTCGGCACAACAAAGCCATTTTTTCAGTGCCCATACGCATGGATTTAGGGGCGGCTACGCCAGCTCGCGCCACAGTATGTCGGTCGCGCCTATTGCGGGCAAGGGCGAGGGTATGCAACGCGACGCATGGTACAGCTCGATGCGCAGTGCCGACGAACTGTCTTCACCTGAGGAGGTCGGACGATTTGCCGCTAAGCGTGCTTTGAGCCGTTTGAAGTCACGCAAGATCGCCACCGTGCAATGTCCTGTGTTGTTCGACGCTCCAGTTGCCGCCGGCTTGTTAGGTGGATTTGTGCAAGCGGTGAGTGGAGGATCGCTCTACCGTAAAAGCACATTTTTATTGGATAGCTTGGGCAAGCCTGTTTTTCCCAAACATATCGATATCTTGGAAGACCCGCATGTGTTGCGGGGCAAGGGTAGTTCACCTTTCGACGAGGAAGGTGTTACCACCCGCGCTCGGCGTGTTGTAGATGCAGGACGTGTCGCAGGATATTTCTTGAGCACCTATTCCGCACGCAAACTCGGTATGCAAACTACGGGTAACGCCGGTGGTTCGCACAACTTAGTCATGCAATCACGCCTAACCAAAAGCAGCGACGATTTAGACGCCATGCTGCGCCACTTGGGCACGGGTTTGTTTGTAATCGAGTTGATGGGCCAAGGTGTGAATTACGTCACGGGTGACTATTCACGCGGCGCGAGTGGCTTTTGGGTCGAAAAAGGCCGCATTGCATATCCCGTCCACGAGATCACGATTGCAGGTAACTTGAAAGACATGTTCCAAGGTATTCAGGCCATTGGTGCTGATGCGTACACAACCGGTGCCAAAACGGTTGGCTCGGTGTTGGTGAACCGTATGCAGGTGGCAGGAAGTTAACCCCAAGCTTGAAAAGCTTTGCCAGCCAA
>DDYJ01000081.1:1076-2614 GCA_002347905.1 Comamonadaceae bacterium UBA2237
CAGCTAGCGCTTTTTTGACCGCGGCAGACACCAAACCCATATCGGCTTTACCCGCCAATTGGGCTTTGACTGCAGCCATCACTTTGCCCATATCGCCCGCGCCAGCCGCGCCTACATCTTTCACGATAGCTTGAACGGCTATGGTGATTTCTTCTGGCGACAAGCGTTGGGGCAAATAAACCTCTAGCACCTTGATTTCATTGCGCTCGACTTCTGCCAAGTCTTCGCGTTTGGCAGATTCATAAGCCGCCACAGAGTCTTTGCGCTGCTTGATCAATTTGTCGACGATGGCGATGACTTGGGCGTCGTCTAGTTCGATGCGTTCGTCCACTTCTTTTTGCTTCATGGCCGCTTGCAACAAACGAATCGTGCCTAGGCGCACGCTGTCTTTGGCGCGCATGGCGGTTTTCATGTCTTCGGTGATGTGGGCTTTGAGGCTCATGGGGTGTCTCCAGAGATAAGGGTCATAAAAAAAGCCCGCGAAAGAGGGAGTCCCTCGCGAGCTGGTGCGCTAGCTGTGGCCCAAAGCCCAGCTGCGGGAGCAATTAGTACATCTTTTTGGGTAACTGCATGCTACGCACACGTTTGTAGTGGCGCTTAACCGCAGCAGCTTTTTTACGCTTGCGCTCAGCCGTTGGTTTTTCGTAGAACTCGCGAGCGCGCAGGTCGGTCAAAAGGCCCAACTTTTCAATAGTGCGCTTGAAGCGACGCAGTGCGACGTCAAAGGGTTCGTTTTCTTTTACACGAATGGTTGTCATGACCAAGGGTTCCAAATAGTTGCGCTGGCGCAGTATTTGCCAGCAAAGCCAAGCATTATAACTATTTTTTGGCCGCTGCCAAAGCCTTGGCGCATGCGTGGGCGCTAGCCCAAGCCCATTGGAAGTTGTAGCCGCCCAGCCAACCGGTGATGTCGACCACTTCCCCAATGAAATACAGCCCTGGCTGGCGCGATTCCATGGTTTGCTGGGACAAATCCCGCGTGTCCACCCCGCCCACGGTGACTTCGGCTTTTCGGTAGCCCTCGGTCCCCGAAGGAGTTAGAGACCAGCGGCTGAGTGCTTGCGCTAGCTGGGCTAGCGCCTTATCGCTCGCTTCCATGATGGGTCTTTGCCAAGCGTCATGGTTTTGTGTCCACACATCCGCTAGACGGCTGGGTAGCCAAGAACCGAGTTCATTGGCGATGCGCTTCTTAGAGCGCTGCTTGGCCTCCAGTAAATCTGCCTCCAGCGAGCGAGCGGGGGCTAGATTGACGCGAATGTCCTCACCCGCTTGCCAGTAGCTTGAAATTTGCAACACCCCAGGCCCCGACAAGCCTCGGTGGGTAAAAAGCAAGTCTTCGTCAAAACTTTGCGTCGCTTTGGCAGGGCCCGTTTCAATGCTGACGGGAAGGGACAAACCCGAGAGTTCAGCAAATGGCGCCCATTGCTCGGCATCAAAGGTCAGAGGCACCAAGCCGGGTCGGGGTTCCACCATCCGAATGCCAAATTGCTTGGCCAAGCGGTAACCCAAATCGGTAGCGCCAATTTTGGGAATCGACA
>DDYJ01000033.1:0-176 GCA_002347905.1 Comamonadaceae bacterium UBA2237
ATTGACAGTGGACGTATGCGTCCTTTGGCGGTGACCACTACCAAGCGCGCACAAGATTTACCCAATGTGCCCACCATTGCAGAAAATGGTTACCCAGGATTTGAAGCGCCTGCATGGTGGGCTGTTTTGGCATCATCCAAAACGCCACCTGAGATTATCAAACGCATGAACGAAGA
>DDYJ01000033.1:290-1555 GCA_002347905.1 Comamonadaceae bacterium UBA2237
TCGTCAAAGACAACGACATCAAGGCCGATTAATTCAGCGGGTTTGTTTTGCCGACCCCATATAAATAAAAGTGAAAGTGGCCGGCAAAATTTTGCTTATCTTGCTGGTTCGCCTTCAGGCGTAATTTGCAGCGCAGTTAAAAAGCGCGCCACCATGTTGTAGGTAGCAATCGCAGTCGTGAGTTCCACCACGCCCGTGGTGTCAAAGTGTTGGCTGATCTGCTGAAACAAAGCATCTTCTACCTTCACTTTGACTGTGATTTGCGCTGCATACTGCACGACTAGGCGCTCTACTTCGCCTAAAGCAGCATCATGGATGGTTTGGCATGCGTCGCCTTTTACGGCGCGATTCAAAGCATCTAATTCAGCCTGTGTGCCGCCCGCCGTTAAAAAATCTGGCGCATGGTGGTGGTATTCGTAAGTAGCACCCGTGAGCAAAGCCACCGTGCAAATGCCAAGTTCGCACAACTTGCGACTAGTCGGTAAGCCTGTGCGCACGTTTTTTAAATAGACATTCCAGCCGCGAGCGACTGGTTCACTCCATAGCAGCGCTTTATCAAGGTTCAGTAAAGAGCCACCACGGCGGGCAAGTATGGCATCCACCATGTCTTGGGGTTGGGGTTTGAGTTCGGGGGTCCAAGCGGGAATACGCATACAAAACCTTTTTTCACATAAAAGTTCGATTATGAAGTGCTTCTAGCTGGTCGATAATCTACAGATGCGTATTCGCTTTACCAAAATGCAAGGTGCTGGCAACGACTTCGTGGTGTTAGACGAAACCCGCGAGCGTTTGAATCTTGGCCCTGCGCACTACCGCTATTTGGCTGACCGCCACTTTGGTGTGGGTGCCGATCAAATTTTGACGGTACGGCCGGCGCCACAAGTCGATGTCGATTTTGAATATGTGATTCATAACGCCGACGGCAGTGAAGTAGAGCAATGCGGCAACGGATCGCGTTGTTTTGTGCGTTTTGTGCAAGAGCAGGGGCTGACGAACAAAACCTCGATTCGCGTCAAAGTGCACGGCGGTGTGATTGAGTTGCACGCCCTAGCCAATGGGCAGGTAAAAGTCGATATGGGTGCGCCTGTTATTGCTAATCAAGCTTTGCAACTGCAACTTAGCAATGGTGATAAGCCATCCGTTTGTGTTGTTTCCATGGGTAACCCCCACGCGGTTCAATTAGTCCAAGAAGTTGCGATGGCCCCGGTACTAACCCAAGGCCCTCTCATTGAAAACCACGCAGCTTTTCCTAACCGCGTCAACGC
>DDYJ01000033.1:1596-5109 GCA_002347905.1 Comamonadaceae bacterium UBA2237
TCATGCGGAACAGGCGCCTGCGCAGCCGTTGTCAGTGGCATACAGTGGGGCTTGCTTGATGCAAGCGTTTTGGTGCACACACAAGGTGGTGATCTGACCATTGCATGGCAAGGCGGTGATACCCCTGTGTGGATGACTGGCCCTGCCACCACTGTCTTTCAAGGCGAAATCCATTTACCTGACACTTTATGAACCCTGCTATGAACCCTATCACTGAAGAAGACATTGCTAATTTCTTAGTCAATACGCCAGATTTTTTTGAGCGGCATGCCGAGCTTCTCGCCGCTGTGCGTTTGAACAGCCCACACGGTGCGCGCGCCGTGAGCTTGCAAGAGCGCCAAGCCGATATGTTGCGGGAAAAAATCCGCGCCCTTGAGATGCGCTTGATGGACATGATGCGCCATGGTACCGATAACGAGGTGTTGATCGAGCGTATGCAGCGTTGGGTCAAAACCTTGCTGATGACTGCCAACGCACGTGATTTACCCTACACCATCGCTGACCATATCCAGCACGACTTTATGGTGCCGCAAGTGGCGATCAAGGTTTGGGGCGTGGCCGATGACTACCAAATCGAGCCTTTCGCTGTAGGTGTTGGCGATGAAATCAAAACCTTTGCCGAAACCCTGAGTACACCGTATGTCGGCATGAACCAAAATTTTGAAGCGGTGAAGTGGTTGCTAGAACCCAGTGCGGCGCAGTCTGTTGCCATGGTTGCTTTGCGTGCGACCCGTGCTGAAGACACACCGCAAACGGCTGTCAACCAACCTGTCATTGGTTTATTGGTGATGGCCTCTCCGGATGCCCAGCGCTACCACGAAGGCATGGGCACAGCATTTATTGAGCGTCTGGGCGACTTAGCTAGCGCAGCGCTCTCGCATTTGCGATAACTATGAATGAAAGCATGGATTGGGTCGCCCGCTACCTTGACCATGTGCGTTACGAAAAGCGCCTAGCAGAGCGCACCCATGCGCTCTACACCCTAGATCTCCAAAAACTCAGCGACTACGCCAAAGTAGCTGGTGTAGAGCTTGAGGCTGTCCAAGCTACCCACATCCGTCGCTGGGTCGCGCAAATGCACAGCGGCGGTCGCAGTGGCCGTGGCATTGCCCTCATCTTGTCTGGCTGGCGCGGGTTTTACACCTGGTTGGGTCGAGAAGGCGTGGTGCTAAGTAACCCAGTGCAAGACGTCCGCGCTCCCAAAGCACCTAAGCCGTTGCCCAAAGCTTTGAGCGTGGACGACGCCATGCAGTTGGCCGAGTTTTCTGCTGCGCCAGACGTCACCGACCCTTGGCTGGAATGCCGTGATGCGGCGATGGTCGAGTTGCTCTACGGTTGTGGGCTGCGCGTAGGCGAGTTGGTAGGGCTTGACGTGCAAGCGAGTAGCAACGCCAAGGGTTGGCTCGACTTAGAAGGTGGCGAAGCCCATGTTTTGGGCAAGGGAAGCAAGCGGCGCAGTGTGCCTATCGGTAGCAAGGCGTTAGAGGCGGTGCATGCTTGGTTGGCGATGCGTGATGAAGGCTCACCTGATCAAGGGGTTTCGTCAGAAGTCCAGAGCGCTCTATTTATTGGTCGATATGGCACGCGTTTGACTGCCCAAGCTATTTGGCAACGTCTCAAGCAACGCAGCTTGAAGGCGGGGTTGTCCACTCCCGTGCATCCGCATATGTTGCGCCATTCATTCGCGAGCCACGTGTTGCAGTCAAGCAGCGATTTGCGCGCGGTGCAAGAGTTACTTGGGCACGCCAATATCAGTACCACCCAGGTCTACACGCGTTTAGATTTTCAACATTTGGCCAAGGCCTACGACGCGGCGCATCCGCGTGCGCGTAAAAAATAAAGCACCCAAAACTTTGAAAACGATACGACTCAGAGAAGGCAAAGAGCGCTCAGCGCTACGCAGCCATCCGTGGATATTTGACAGCGCGATTGCCAAAGGCGGCGCGGATGCGGGCGAAACCGTGCGGGTGGAAAGCCACAGCGGCAGCTTTTTGGGGTGGGCAGCATTTAGCCCTAGTTCCAAAATCCGCGCGCGTATTTGGAGTTTTGATGAAGCACAACGCATCGATGCAGCTTTTTTTGAAGCCTCCATCCAACGCGCCATTGCAGCCAGAAGCCGATTGGATATTCAAAGCAATGGCATGCGTTTGATCCATGGTGAGTCCGACGGCCTGCCTGGGTTGATCGTCGATCGGTATGACGACACCTTGGTGGCGCAGTTTTTATCCAGTGGTACCGAGCGCTGGAAGCAAGACATTGCCAATGCTTTGCTTGCGCAAACAGGGCTAACCAAACTTTACGAGCGATCAGACTCTGGCGTGCGCGGTTTGGAAGGCTTGCAACCCGCCACAGGATGGCTGCGTGGTGAGGGTCCCACAGGTATTGAACTGCGCGAACACGATTGGAAGTTATCGCTCGATATTGCTGAAGGCCATAAAACCGGATTTTATTTAGACCAACGCGACAGCCGTAAAAAGTTTTCTGACTACACGCGTCGCCTGAAGTTTCAGCGCGTGCTCAATTGTTATTGCTACACAGGCGGTTTTACTGTTGCAGCTCTGTCTGGCGGTGCGGCGCATGTCACCTCAATTGATTCCTCAGGCCCGGCGATAGAACGTGCCAAAAGCAATGTAGCTTTGAATGGCTTTGACGCCGCGCGCACCACCATGATGGATGCCGATGTCAACGCGTCACTACGCCAGTTCTTCAAAGACGGACACACTTTTGACGCCATCGTGCTCGACCCACCTAAATTTGCACCATCTGCCGCGCACGCAGATCGGGCGGCGCGCGCTTACAAAGACATCAACCGCTTGGCTTTCAAAATTTTGGAGCCCGGTGGCGTGTTGTTTACCTACAGCTGTTCGGGCGGAATAGGCGCAGAGTTGTTCCACAAAATCGTGGCTTCTGCAGGCACCGATGCGGGCGTCGATGGCTTTATCAGCGAGCGCATGCAAGGCGCGCCAGACCATCCCATGACCTTGACCTTCCCCGAGGGCGAATACTTGAAGGGTTTGGTGGTCATGAAATCCGCCAAATTGATCGAGAAGGCAGAACGCGCGACAATCGCGGGTTGACCTCTTTTATTTCTACAAGGTAGTTCTCGTATGTTGATTCCAGCCACCATCCTGACCGGTTTTTTAGGCGCAGGCAAAACCACCTTGCTCAAGCGCGTCTTGACCGAGGCCCATGGCCAAAAGATTGCCGTCATTGAAAACGAATTCGGTGCAGAAAACATCGACAACGAAATCTTGGTATCTGACACCAACGAGCAAATCATCCAAATGAGTAACGGTTGCGTGTGCTGCACCATCCGTGAAGATTTACGTACCACTTTGCAACTTTTGGCCGCCAAAAAGCGCAAAGGCTTGCTGGATTTTGAGCGCGTGGTGATTGAAACCACCGGCTTGGCAGACCCAGGCCCCGTGGCGCAAACCTTCTTCATGGACGACGAGATTGCTGAGAGCTTTTTGCTGGATTCCATCTTGACCTTGGTAGACGCCAAGCACGCCG
>DDYJ01000033.1:5134-5807 GCA_002347905.1 Comamonadaceae bacterium UBA2237
CAACACCGTCTCAAACATATGAACCCCCGTGCCCCCCAAAAAGTGGTGCATTTTGGCGAAGTGTCTTTGGCAGAAGTGTTTGATTTGCGCGGTTTTAACCTCAACGCCAAGTTAGATATTGATCCCGATTTCTTGGCAGACGATGGCCACCATCACCACGACGGCGAACATTGCGACCATCCCTCGCACAAGCATGGCCATCACCACCACCATGACGATGACGTCAAAAGCTTTGTCTTTAAATCTAAGCGTCCTTTTGACCCTGCAAAGTTAGAAGACTTCTTGGGCACTATCGTCAACATCTATGGCCCCAAAATGCTGCGCTATAAAGGCGTTTTGAATATGCGCGGGACCGAGCGCAAAGTTATTTTCCAAGGTGTGCACCAGCTTATGGGTAGTGATTTAGGACCCGAATGGTCTAAGGGCGAAGAAAGAATGAGCAAGATGGTGTTCATTGGCATCGATTTACCCAAAGACATCTTGATGCAAGGCTTGGAGCAGTCTCTGGTTTAGCGTTTTGAATGTGGCTAAAATCCCGCGCGCCAGACCTTTCTTAGTACAAATTCGTACAGAGAAGGAATGGCGAGGAGACAAAACGTGAACGCACAAGCCCATCATAAAAATCCAACAAAATCTGCGGCAGCCAAAAAGGCTGTCAAACCTGCTGCAAAGC
>DDYJ01000177.1:0-1343 GCA_002347905.1 Comamonadaceae bacterium UBA2237
CAATGAGTTGATCTTCTTGCCAAAGGGTAACGAACTGGGATTTCCATCCGGTTTGGGGTGTTGCGCTGCCGCTTTCGTGCAAGGCTAGCAAATAGGCATGCGACATAAAGGGCGTGGGCGCATCTTGTCGCTCGCATAAACCATCCCATGCTTGCGCAGGGATGTCGCGCGGATCGAGAAAGATGCGGGTGACATAATCCATTGACGTGTTAGCCCGTTTGAAATGTTGTTTTTGCTCTAACGATTGCCATGACTTTAAAGATTTGTATTGCTCAGTTGAATTTTGTCGTTGGTGACATGCAAGGCAATGCACAAAAGATCATCGATTGTGCGCAAAAAGCTTATGCAGATGGCGTCAGATTGGTGCTCACGCCTGAATTGTCAATTTGCGGCTACGCTGCAGAGGATTTGTTTTTGCGGGGGTCTTTCATACAAGCCTGTGATGATGCCTTGAAAACAGTAGCCCAAGCATTGGGCGGGTTAAAAGGCTTGCATGTGGTGGTCGGTCATCCGGTTGGTAACGATGCTCGTACCAAATCTGTGTCGATTCAGCGCCGCTTCAATATGGCCTCGGTGATGACTGAGGGTCAAGTCGTAGCCCAATACGCCAAGCGCGAGTTACCCAATTACCAAGTCTTTGATGAGCGACGTTATTTCACACCTGGCGACAAGCCCTGTGTTTTCGAGGTTGCTGGTGTTCGTGTTGGGCTCTTGATTTGCGAAGACGCTTGGTTCGAAGCCCCTGCCGCTGATAGCCAATCAGCTGGTGCGCAACTGCTCGCTGTGATCAACGCATCGCCTTTCCACGTAGGTAAAGGCGATGAACGCGAACTGGCCATGCGCGCACGCGTGCAGCAAACTGGATTACCTTTGGTTTATGCCCATTTGGTAGGTGGTCAAGACGAAGTCGTGTTTGAAGGGCGCTCATTCGCTTTAGGTGCAGATGGTGCACTAGTAGGGCGGGCGAAGAGTTTTGAGGTGCAGTCGTTCATGGTGGCTGTGCAATCGTCTGGTGCTGGGATTCAATTAGCAGCAGAGATCGCTGAAGAAGGCTCTTTAGAAGGTGATTTGTGGCATGCCTTGGTTTTGGGTGTGCGTGATTACATAGGCAAAAACGGGTTTCCAGGCGCGCTGCTTGGCTTATCTGGTGGGATTGATTCCGCATTGGTGTTGGCTGTCGCAGTAGACGCATTAGGCGCAGATAAAGTTCGCGCGGTCATGATGCCTTCACCCTACACGGCAGAAATAAGTTGGGTAGATGCGCGCGAAATGGCAAAGCGCCTGCAAGTGCGTTATGACGAAGTTTCTATCGTGCCGGAGTTCGAGGCCTTTTTAGGCTCTCT
>DDYJ01000177.1:1352-4588 GCA_002347905.1 Comamonadaceae bacterium UBA2237
AATAAATTTGGCTCCATTGTTCTCACTACGGGCAACAAGAGCGAGATGGCTACTGGTTACTGCACCTTGTATGGCGATATGGCGGGCGGCTTTGCCGTCATTAAAGATGTTACAAAAACGCTGGTGTTTGACTTAGCGCGTTGGCGCAATCTGAATAACCCCTATGGCACCTGCGACCAGCCGATTCCTGAGCGCATCATCACGCGACCACCCAGCGCAGAACTTCGTCCTGACCAAAAAGACCAAGACTCGTTACCACCTTATGAAGTGTTGGATGAGATCGTCTCGCGCTTTATGGAAAACGACCAAAGCCCTGATGAAATTGTTGCAGCCGGACTACCTGCTGGTGCGGTGGCACAAGTTACCCGTTTGATTCGTCTCAATGAATACAAACGCCGCCAATCGCCCGTTGGAATTCGCGTGACCCACCGCAGTTTTGGCAAAGATTGGCGTTATCCTATTACCAATAAATTTCGTGCTTAAACAAGGATTACAAAATGAAACAAATTACTGCGGTTATCAAACCATTCAAGCTCGAAGAAGTTCGTGAATCTTTGGCTGCTTGCGGTGTGACGGGACTCACTGTGACAGAGGTTAAAGGGTTTGGCCGTCAAAAAGGCCACACCGAGTTGTACCGTGGTGCAGAGTATGTGGTCGATTTTTTACCCAAAGTAAAAATTGAAGTTGTCGTGCAGGCTTCTGAAGTAGAGGCCTGTGTAGAGGCCATCATCCGTGCCGCCCGCACTGGCAAGATTGGTGACGGCAAGATATTTGTTACCTCAGTAGAGCGTGTGGTGCGCATTCGCACTGGCGAGCAAGACGCTGCTGCCATCTAAAAAATATCGCTTAAAGACCCACAGCGATCGCTTGTGGGCTAAATCCAGCGTCTTGCACCAATGTACGCAAAAGCTCTTGGGCTTGAGAGCCCGTTTTGATCAGAGCCATTTGGGAGTCGCTCAAAAAGCCTTTTTCAACGCTTGATTGTGCAAAGGCGAGCAAGCTGTCGTAATAGCCTTCGGTGTTGAGAAGACCAATGGGTTTGTTGTGGTAGCCGAGTTGGCGCCAAGTCCATATTTCGAAGAATTCTTCAAAAGTACCGATGCCGCCGGGCAGGGCTAGAAACAAGTCGGCGCGTTCAGCCATCATTTGCTTGCGCTCATGCATGGTGTCAACAACATGCAGTTCGTCGCAGGCAATGCGTGGTTTTTCTTTGGTTTTTAGCGCGGTCGGAATAATGCCTACAACGCGTCCACCAGCTTCCATGGTGGATTTGGCGACCAAGCCCATCAAACCGTTTTCTCCACCACCATAGACCAATTGGCCTTGGTGCTCGCCTATCCAGTGCCCCACCTCTTGTGCGACTTGCGCATAAAGCGGCGAGTCACCATTGCGAGACCCGCAGTAGACACAAATTGAGAAAGCAGGGGTTTTATTCATTGGTGCGCGTTTGTCGTCGAGTCTGGTCAGGAGCAGTGGAATCGTCGGAACGAATCAACCGCGTTCCCGCCCATACATCGTGCCAAAAATGTCCTTGTGGTTGAAGTCGAGTCAGCAATGCCCATATTGCCACCCAGCCCGCCAACAGTAGCAGACTAGTAAGACCAGAATATGAAAGCAGCCCCGAGAAGCACAGTGGCGGTAAAAACCAAACCCAACTCAGTAGAAAACGAATAAAGGCCTGCTTCTGATTCAAGGGCATGCCGTGAGTGTCGACGATGCGAATATGCCAAGTTTTCATGGCAAGTGTCTGGCCTTTATGCCAGAACCAAGTGAAGTAAATGCCTAAGATTAGAAATACAAAAGCTTGCAAACCGTGGCGGTTATCAAGCGCATAACGCGTTTGGCTGAGCGTGCTAAAAAGATATCCCGCCATGAATGTCACCGCAAAAAGCAAGATACCTTCGTACAGCCAGCAGGCCATGCGACGTTTCAAACTTGGTGGGGGAAGATCGGCCGCAGCAGTCGCGATCTCAGAAGTCAAGTCCATTACTGCGTGGTAGCGCTTTCAGGAACGGGTGCGTTGACAGACGATGAGGTGGTTGGCAAAAGAGTTGCTGGTGCCGCTTGGTTAGAGGCGATACGAGGCAGCGCTTTGTTACCATTTCCGCTGGGTGGAGGGGAGGCTAATTTTTCAGAAGCGACGGGCTTGATGGCCGGTGCGCCACCACCGACAGGTCGTGTCTGTTGGGCTGCGAGTTTTTGTTTTTCTTCCACAGAGAGTGCTTGGTAGGCTTCCCATTTCGCCCGTTTGTCTTCGCTTGGAAGTTGTTGTGTTCCGGCGAAATTCAGTCTTGCCGCAGAGCGTTGCTGTGGACTCAAGGCCGCCCATTCCTGCATACGGCTTTGGATGGTGATTTGCTCTTGATCAGAGAGTTGGAGAAAGTTTTGCGAAACAGCTAGCCACTTGCGTTTGTGCGCCGAAGTCATCGTGGGCCAAAGTTTGGCGAGGGGTTTGAGAGCTTGTTGTTGCGGGGTGCTGAGTTCAGACCAAGCAGGGCCGGCTTTTTTATCTACCGTTTTGTCGATGACGGGTGTGTTTTGTGCAAAAGCTGAGGCGCTGGGGAGCGCAAGCAAAATCCCGCCAAGTAAAAAAATAGGCGCAAGATTTTTAAGAAATATGCGAGTGTTCCAGCGATACATTCGTTAGCGTTACTCTTGTTTCTCGGTCAAAGTGGGCAATTTCAAGAATTGCAAGAAACCGGGGTCGGCATAGGCGGAAGGTGGCAAGTCGTCTGCCAGCAAAGCGGAGTCGACCTCCGCTAATTGGTTGGCACGGTCGTCATCGATGAAGTTCTTGATGGTGGCCAAACCAGCAACCAGAGCAAGCAAAGGCAGTAATGAACCAATTCGGTGCCAAATACTGAGGCCTTCGTCTCCTCCATGGAGCAAAGCCACACCGTTTTGGACAACGGTTTGGGTGCTAGTCTGCACAGATACGGCGCGCGCAGCCACAGCTCTAGTGCGAGCAGCACGCAGGCGTTCGCTGATATCGTGGGGCAAATCAGCCACCGCCGCGTCTAAGTGCGCAGCAATACGAAGACCAAATTGGTTTTGCATGGTTTCCATCGTGTGATTGTCTGATCTTGTCATGGTTTGATTCCCTTTGCAGAAAGTGCTTTATGTAGTGTTTGTATTGCTCTAGAGCAATGTGTTTTAACACTTCCTTCTGAACATCCCATAGCCGCAGCCGTCTCGGCGACGTCTAGGTCTTCCCAATAACGCAGCAGGAAGGCTTC
>DDYJ01000087.1:0-5310 GCA_002347905.1 Comamonadaceae bacterium UBA2237
GACTATGGCGGCGTTTGCCATTTGCGCTTTGACGACACCAATCCAGAAAAAGAAGACACCGAATACGTCAACTCCATTTTGGACGCCGTGCATTGGCTTGGCTTTTCATGGGAAGCCTACGGCACTCTGCACCAATACCAAGCCAGCGATTACTTTGACTTCATGTACGCGGCAGCTGAACGTTTGATTGAAGCGGGTCATGCGTATGTCGATGAACAAAGCGCAGAGGAGATGCGTATCAACCGCGGCGACTTTGGCAAACCTGGTGTCAATAGCCCCTTTCGGGCACGCAGCCCAGCGGAGAACTTGGCGCGATTTCGAGACATGCGTGCAGGCAAGCTCGCTGATGGCGCCGCTGTGCTGCGCGCCAAAATTGATATGGCGTCGCCCAATATCAATATGCGCGACCCCGCTATCTATCGGATTCGTCGTGCGACACACCACAACACGGGTGACGCATGGTGTATTTATCCGATGTACACATTTGCCCATCCGATCGAAGATGCTTTGGAGCAAATCACACACAGTATTTGCACACTAGAGTTTGAAGACCAAAGGCCTTTTTATGACTGGCTGATGGACAGGCTATGCGAAAAAACCACCTTGCACGATGGTCGCCTAGTCGATGGATTACTAGCCGCGCCTGCGCCTAAACAATACGAATTTGCGCGCCTTAACCTCACCTACGTCATCACCAGCAAACGCAAATTAGCGCAATTGGTAAACGAGAACAAGGTCAACGGCTGGGACGATCCTCGTATGCCCACCATCGTGGGTTTGCGCCGTCGTGGCTACACCCCAGAGAGTTTGCAATTGTTTGCTGAGCGCATTGGTGTCACCAAAAGTGATAGCTGGATTGACTACAGCACCCTCGAAGGTTGCTTGCGAGAAGACCTCGAAAACAAAGCACACCGCGCTATGGCGGTTCTCAACCCGGTGAAACTGGTTCTTACCAATTGGGACGAGGTGATGGGCGCAGGACATATAGAACCTTGCGAACAACCCGCACTGCCACACAAAAACGATGAGACAGACAACAGTGCGATTCCTGTTCGCCACTTCACCATCGGTAAAGAAGTGTGGATTGAACGGGAAGACTTTGAAGAGGTTCCACCTAAGGGCTATAAAAGACTTTTCCCTGGAAACAAAGTGCGACTCAAAGGCGGATATGTCATTGAGTGCACTGGTTGCGTTAGAGAGGCATCAGGCAACATCACACAAATTGAAGCGACTGTGATTGCAGACACCAAAAGCGGCACCCCCGGAAGTGCGACAGTCAAAGCCAGCGCGGCAATCACATGGGTCGCTGTAAACGATGGATTGCGCGCTGAAGTGCGCATGTATGACAGGCTATTCAATGACCCACAACCCGATGCGGGTGGCAAAGACTTTTTAGCTGCTTTGAACCCAGACAGCTTGAAGGTTATCACTGCGTACGTTGAGCCATCTTTGGCTAACAGCACAGCAGGCCAACATTTTCAATTTGAGCGCCATGGTTACTTTGTGGCAGACCTTATAGATCACGCACCAGGTAAGTTAGTTTTTAATAGGATTACAGGCCTTAAAGACACTTGGGGTAAGTAGCTCGAATGGTCTAGTACCATGCCTACCATCTCGCTTTGAGATATTTACAAAGAAGGTGATATGGTCCGCCCACAACTTATGTCGCACCGCGCGGAAAAATCAAAAACAAATGAGTTTCTCTGACGCATGACCCCTGTGTATTTCGACGAGCACATGCTCGTTCTCAACAAACCCAGTGGTTTGTTGTCTGTTCCAGGCAGAGGTCCTGACAAACAAGATTGTTTGTCCAAACGCGTGCAAGCAATCTACCCAGACGCGCTAGTAGTGCATAGACTTGACCAAGATACGTCAGGCTTACTCATCATGGCACGCGGCATTGAAGCGCAACGCCGAATCAGCAAAGCTTTTGAAACAAGACAGGTTCATAAGCGCTATATGGCGGTGGTGGTTGGTAAGCCTGAACCACATGAAAAAGATGCACAAGGCTGGGCTTTGATTGAAGGCGCGATATTGCTAGATTGGCCCAATCGACCATTGCACATCATCCATCCGGATGGCAAACCCAGTCAGAGTCGTTGGCGATTGCTGGAGTCGAGTAACTCAGCCAGTTTGATAGAACTTGAACCCGTTACTGGCCGCACCCACCAACTCCGCGTGCATATGCAAAGCATTGGACATCCTATGCTGGGGGATTCTTTGTATGCACCCCCTGAAGTAAGTGCTCTGACAACAAGACTCATGCTGCATGCCAAAAGTATCCAATTGGCGCATCCATTTACAGAAGAGCCCTTGTCTTTTGATGCATCGCTGGCATGGTCTGCATTCCCACCCTTTACGAGCCTTGCCCAGTAAGGTATGCGCATAAAATTTTCTTAACCTGCCGGACTTGAATCCGACACCCATTAGTTTTTCTATTTTTCACAAATCAAATCTGGAGATATCTATGCGTGAAGTTGTCGTTGTCAGCGGTGTGCGCACCGCCATTGGTACCTACGGTGGTAGTTTGAAGGACACGCCTCCCACTGAACTTGGGGCTCACGTTGTGCGCGAATCGCTCGCACGTGCAGGGGTGGAAGGCAAAGACGTTGGCCATGTGGTTTTTGGCCATGTTGTCAATACCGAACCCAAAGACATGTATTTGTCGCGCGTAGCTGCGATCAACGGAGGGTGTGTGGAAGGCACACCCGCGTTCAACGTCAACCGCCTTTGCGGATCTGGTTTGCAAGCGATTGTTTCTGCCAGCCAAGCCATCATGCTGGGCGATTGCGATATCGCCATTGGTGGTGGTGCAGAAAACATGAGTCGCGGCCCATATGCATCTCTGAGTGCGCGTTGGGGCGCACGTATGGGAGACAGCAAGATGGTCGACATGGTGGTGGGCGCCTTACATGACCCATTCCACACCATCCACATGGGCGTTACCGCTGAAAACGTTGCGGCCAAATACGGTATCACCCGCGAAATGCAAGACGCGTTAGCGCTGGAGAGTCACAACCGCGCCCAACGCGCAACTGAGGCTGGTTACTTCAAAGACCAAATCATCCCTGTTATGCTCAAAAGCAAAAAGGGCGAAGTAGCTTACACACTAGATGAACACTTCCGTGCTGATTGCAAGCTAGAGGACATGGCGAAGTTAAAGCCCGTATTTATCAAGGAAAACGGCACAGTAACAGCTGGTAATGCATCAGGCATCAACGATGCAGCGGCCGCTGTGGTTTTGATGGAAGCTAAAACAGCACAAGCGCGCGGAGCCAAACCTTTGGCGCGTTTGGTTGCTTATGCACACACTGGGCTTGACCCAAAAATTATGGGTATGGGTCCTGTCTCTGCGTCACGCTTAGCTTTACAAAAAGCAGGTTTGACCACCAACGATATGGACGTAATCGAAGCCAACGAAGCTTTTGCAGCGCAAGCTTGTGCTGTTACCAAAGAACTCGGTCTTGATCCAGCCAAGGTCAACCCCAATGGCTCTGGTATTTCTCTTGGACATCCTATTGGCGCTACTGGTGCTTTGATTACGGTGAAGGCTTTGCATGAGCTTCAACGTATCCAAGGGAAATATGCTTTGGTCACTATGTGTATTGGTGGCGGTCAAGGCATTGCTGCTGTTTTTGAGCGCCTTTAGGCGAGCAAACACCCTTTAATACGACAAGGGATGGGGTTGGGTATCTGTTGTAGCGAAGTAAAGGAGGAGATTCAGGCTTAGCCTGAATCGGGGGACATGAGCGGAAACAGATGCCCAACCCCATCCCCCTATGCCAAAGAAGTAACAAACCTAAGCGTAACGAAGACGCGCCAAAGCAGCCCCATCAGCCAAAGCCTGCAATTTCTTCATAGCAACTTCACGACTCATAGGCGCCAACCCACAATTGGTACAAGCAATCAATCGATGCTTAGGCACAAACTGCAAAGCCTTGCCAATCGTGTCAGCAATTTGCTCAGGCGTTTCAATTTCTTCGCTGGCAACATCAATCACACCAACCATCACATCTTTGTCTTTGAGCAAAGCCATCATCTCTGGAGGAACGTGCGAGTGGTAACACTCAAGACTAACTTGCTGGACACTGCTCTTAGCCAATGCAGGAAATACTTTTTCGTATTGGCGCCACTCGTCGCCTAAAGTTTTTTTCCAATTGTTATTGGCTTCAATGCCGTAGCCGTAGCAAATATGAACAGCTGTTGTGCATGTCAATCCTTGGGCAGCGCGCTCCAAAGCTTTGACGCCCCAGTCTGCGGCTTCGTCTAAGTAAACGTTGAAAGCAGGTTCATCGAATTGGATGATGTCTACACCATCAGCTTGCAATGCCAATGCTTCTTGGTTGAGTAATTCCGCAAATGCAAACGCCATATCAATGCGGCCTTGCACTGGGTCTTTGCCTTTGCCATAAAAACGGTCAGCGACGGTGTCGACGATGGTCATGGGCCCGGGCAATGTGAATTTAAGTTTTTTCTTAGTGTGAGCGCGCGCGAGTTGGGCTTCGAATGCGTGCACACGGCCTTTGAGTCGCAAGGGTGCGATGACCTGTGGCACTTGCGCATCGTAGCGGTTGTTGCGAATACCCATGGTGACTTTGTTTTCAAAGTCGATGCCTTCTACTTGCTCTAAGAAACCATGGACAAAGTGTTGGCGTGACTGTTCGCCGTCACCAATCACATCTAAACCAGCATCTTCTTGGGCCTTGATCCACAACAAGGTTGCGTCTGCTTTAGCGCGCAAAAGTGCATCGCCTTCTGCTTGCCATTTAGGCCAAAGTTTGTTGGTCTCAGCGAGCCATTCAGGCTTGGGCAAACTACCAGCGATTGCTGTTGTGAACATAGAAAACTCCAATGGGTTGGTTTTTAAAGAATTTCTTGCGCGAGTAATTCATACGATCGCGCTTGCGCAGCAGGGTCATGCGTCCAAGTAATGACGACTATTTCTTCGATTTGTAAGCGCTCTGCTAAAGCACGTAATTTACTAACGACTTGTTTGGCAGTTCCGACCAAAGCGTTGTCTTTTAATTCTGTCAGTGCACGTTGTTCGCCTGCTGAGTAATCGCGCACCGCTTGTTCAGGTGGCAATATGGCGTCGATGCGTCCGAGGTTACGGTCCATCTTCCAACGCGCGCGACTCTCAAACAATCTCCATGCTTCTGCTTCGGTGTCTGCGGCTAAGGCCCAGACGCAAATAACGGCTTCAGGTTTAGGTCTGGCCTCAGTTGGGCGAAAGTTGCTGCGATACAAATGCATCGCTTGGTCAGCGCCTTGGCCATCGGTAATAAAGTACGCAAAGGCATACGGCAAACT
>DDYJ01000087.1:5364-13874 GCA_002347905.1 Comamonadaceae bacterium UBA2237
CCTGCAGGAAGTGGCTCTCCAGTTACCCATGCTTGCAATTCCATCACTTGTTGTGGAAAGTTGTCGCTTGCATAGCGGTCGGGGTTAAGCAGTTGCGCAGTGCGTCCGTCACTTCCTGGCGCGCGACCAACACCAAGGTCGATACGGCCGGGTGCCAATGCATCCAGCACACGAAATTGCTCCGCTACTTTTAAAGGCGCATAGTGCGGAAGCATCACGCCCGCGCTGCCCAAACGAATGCGTTTAGTTTGCGCAGCAATGGCTGCCATCAAAACTTCAGGGGCTGTTCCAACAATGCTAGGGTGGCTATGGTGTTCACTCACCCAAAAACGTTTGTAACCCCATGTTTCGCATTTAGTTGCAAGCGCAAGGGTTTGACGGATGGTGGCGTCTTGATGGCGCCCAGCGCCAGCTGCGGATTGGTCAAGAACAGAAAGTGTTAACACGCGTCTAGCTTAACTGCATTACAAATCACACACTGTCACACGGGTAACCATCGCATTGAAGTTTGATTTTGTAAATCTGCAGTGGGCGTTTATAGAAAAACTTATGGAGAGGCGCTAACTGTTGTAAACAACATTTAAGCTTCTGCCCCAGCAGACTCCGTCTTCGCCGAGGACTCTGCCTCTTGCAAGGCACGCCACATGACCTTGCCGCTTCCGCTCTTGGGCAGTGCATCCACAAATTGCACCTGTGTGGGTGCTTTATAGACCGCCATATTTTCGCGGCACCAGTCGATGATGTCTTGGGCACTCAATTGGCCTTTGTGCGATGCACGCAAAACCACGACTGCTTTGACTGTTTCACCGCGGTAAGCATCGCGGGTGGAAATAACGCAAGCTTCTTGAATAGCCGGATGCTTAAACATCAGGGCTTCTACTTCTGCAGGCCACACTTTGAAACCTGAGGCATTGATCATGCGTTTGAGTCGATCGGTGATGAAAAAATAACCGTCTTCATCGACCCGGCCTAAATCACCAGATCGGAAAAAACGCTTGCCATCGATGTCGAAAAATGCAGCTTCGGTCGCTTCTGGACGTTTCCAATAGCCATTGAATATTTGCGGGCCATGCATAACGATCTCACCTGACTGGCCTGGAGGCACTTCTTGCAAAGTCTCCGGATCAATAATCCGTGCATCCACACTCATAAACGGAATACCCAAGCACTGTTGCTTCGGGTTATCTGGAGGGTTATTGTGCGAGGGTGCGGCTGTTTCTGTTAAGCCATAGCCCTCTGAGTAGCTCAAGCCATAGAGGTCGAGCAAACGTTGCGCAACAGCTTGCGGCATAGCAGCTCCACCGCCACCAATATGCACCAAGCTCTTTAGGTTGAACTTATCGAAATTAGGACTACCCAATAAGTCAATCACCATGGTGGGAATATTAGTCCAATGGGTGATTTGCCATTTGGAGATCAAGCGCCCGGCCAACTCTCGCTCCCAGCGCGGCATCAAGACCAAAGTTGCTCCCATGTAAATACCCGAATGCATCACGCTTGTCATACCAGTGATGTGAAACATGGGAACAACCAACAGGCCTACGTTTTCGTGGGTGCCATTTCCCCAATAGGCAGAGGCCATCGCGTTGTGCATGATGCTGCGGTGGGGATGCATACACCCTTTGGGCAAACCTGTGGTGCCGCTGGTGTAGGGCAATACCGCCAGGTCTTCAATCCCCACGGTGAGGGGGCCGAGTTCAAAGTGGTTTGCTAGTGCGTGCGGCCAATTAAGTACTTCACCGCCCTGCAACTGGGGCATTGCATGTTGTGTAAAAAGCCAACTGTGCCAAGCCGCAGGCGGCGCGTCATCGCCTTTTACATCTGCATCGAATGCATCTGTGAAATGAGTGACCACCATATGTTTGAGCCCAAGCCCTTCGGGCAATTCATTACTGGCTTTGGCTAAATCTGGCGCCAAGTCTGCCGTAGTGATCGCAACGCGCGCATCTGGGTCGGTGATGTAGTGCTTGAGCTCTTCCGCGCGGTTCATTGGATTGACAGGAACGACCACGGCATTGGCGCGCAAGATCGCAAAATGTGCAATCACCAACTGCGGGCAGTTTTGCATATTCAAAATAACCCGATCGCCCTTTTTCACGCCTACGCTTTGCAAATACGCTGCTAGTCGCTCAGCTTGCGTGCGTAAATCAGCGTACGTCAGACGCGTGCCCAAAAAAACCAATGCGTCTTTGTTAGGAAAACGGCGTGCGCTGATGTCTAAGTTGTCCCATAACGTAGTCTCAGGCAAGGATAGCGAATGGGGCAATCTAGCGGGCCAAAATGAGTAATGCGGTTTCATAGGAGCAAGGTTAACGGGCGAAGAGCCTTTTGCCCATTCGGGAAGCCCCTATCGGTATTTATGTCAGGTAGCTTGCCCGCCTTTTTGCGTTTGAAGGCGTTGGTTGATTTGACGCACCGAAACTAGCGCCCCCAGATATCCTCGCAACCACTCGAGATCTATGGGTTTATGTAACAACTGCACCGTTTCGGGTAAACCACCTTTCGCCTTGATCTGCTGTGGGCTGAGGCCCGTCATAGCTACAACCGCCATGCTTTTAAAAGTGGTGTGTTCGTTAAGGGTTTTGATAAAGTCAAACCCGTTGACGCGGGGCATCACCAAATCGGTCAACAAAACTTGCGGATACAGGCTAGGCATATCCAACAAGGCTTCGATGGCGGAGGCGTACATCATGATGTCCAATGGCAAGTCCCAACGATCAAAGTTCATTTTGAGCATCAATCGCGTAGCCTCATCGTCTTCGACCACCACCACTCTTAAGCGGTCTTCACAAGATATCAGTGAATTGGCGTGTAGATTGTGGCGTTGCTGGTACTCTTGGATAGATTTCAGAGAGATGCGGCGATGTCCGCCATTCGTCTTCCACCCCCTCAACTCGTTGCGCTCCACCAACCCTTGAACAGTGCCGATAGATACTCCAAGTACTTTTGAGGCGTAACTGGTCCCACAAAAACTTTCATAACCGCCTGAACCTATAACAAAACCCATCAAAATCCCCTAAAAATACAAATTAACAAATTAATTCATTATTATTCATTTTAATTATTAAAAGTGATGAAAGCAATACATAACAATTCTTTAACCTCATTGACAGGCATCTTGGTTGGGCATTACACCGATGACAGGCGGCCCACCGGATGCACCGTGGTGCTTTGCCCCAAGGGCGCTGTGGCTGGCGTAGATGTCCGCGGCGCGGCACCTGGAACACGCGAAACAGACGCTTTGTCACCCTCCAACACCGTGCAAGAGGTACATGGTGTTGTTTTGACCGGCGGCAGTGCTTATGGCTTGGATGCAGCGGGAGGCGTCATGCGCTGGCTTGAAGAGCGCGGACACGGCTTGCAAGTTGGCCCCGCCATCGTGCCCATCGTGCCCGCGGCGGTCATCTTTGATTTGTGGGTGGACGACTTCTCTAACGGACAGATTAAAAACGGGACAAGTCCGCGGATTCGCCCTGATGCGCAGGCCGGCTATCTTGCTTGCGAAGCCGCCAGTAATGAGCCTGTGGCCCAAGGCAATGTGGGCGCTGGCGCTGGTGCCACGGTGGGCAAGCTCAATGGCCCTGCATGCGCCATGAAAGGCGGCGTTGGAAGCGCCAGCCTGTGCGTCAACGGCGTGACCGTCGCCGCTCTAGTTGTTTGCAACGCGTTGGGCGACGTCATTGATCCGCAAACTGGGCAATTGTTGGCAGGCGCACGCATCTCGGGCGATAGCCGTCAACTATTAGACGTGCGCCAAGCACAACTCAATGGGCATGGGGTTACCAATCCCATAGGAGGCAGCAACACCACCATTGGCATAGTGGCAACAGACGCAGTGCTCACGAAACCCCAAGCGCACCGTCTGGCGCAAGTCGCGCACGATGGTTTGGCGCGCAGCATACGTCCCGTTCACACCCCGATGGATGGCGACACCTTGTTTGCCTTAGGCACAAGCACAAGTGGACAAACCGCTGACATGATGCTTCTGAGCACACTGGCCGCAGAAGTCACCGCCATGGCGGTAGTCAATGCTGTGAGCGCTGCCAAAGATTTGCGCTTTGGCCAAGGATGGTGGCCGGCCATGGGCTAGATGCAAGGGCCGTGTTTTGTAAAACCGGCCAAGCAGCAACTGGCAAGCAGAATTACTTAAGCGCCTTAAAGCGCGTGCGCTTAGGCTTTGCGCCCTCTTCACCCAAACGCTTTTTCTTGTCGACTTCGTACTCTTGGTAGTTGCCGTCAAAGAACGTCCACTGCGAATCGCCTTCGCAAGCCAAGATGTGCGTGGCAATGCGGTCTAAGAACCAGCGGTCATGGCTGATCACCATGATGCTGCCGGCAAACTCCAATAGCGCGTCTTCCAAAGCGCGCAAGGTTTCTACGTCCAAGTCGTTGGAGGGCTCGTCTAGTAGCAACACGTTGCCCCCAGCGATCAGCGTTTTGGCCAAATGCAATCGTCCACGTTCGCCACCCGAGAGGGTGCCAACGCGTTTTTGTTGGTCGCCGCCGTTGAAGTTGAAACGACCGCAATACGCGCGACTCGCCATCTCAAACTTGCCAACAGTCAAGATATCGAGACCGCCTGAGATGTCTTCCCACACGGTTTTGTCGTTGGCCAAGTCATCGCGCGACTGGTCGACAAATGCCATTTGGACGGTCTGGCCGATCTTGACTTCGCCGCTGTCTGGTTGTTGCTGTCCTGCGATCATGCGAAACAGCGTCGACTTACCGGCGCCGTTCGGACCAATGATGCCGACGATCGCACCTGGGGGCACTTTGAAGCTCAGGTTGTCGATCAACACCCGGTTGCCAAAAGACTTGGTGACGTTGACAAACTCGATCACCTCTTGGCCTAAACGCTCTGCCACTGGGATAAAAATCTCTTGCGTCTCGTTGCGTTTTTGGTAATCGAAATCGGACAATTCTTCGAAGCGGGCGATACGCGCCTTGCTTTTGGCTTGTCTGCCTTTGGGGTTTTGACGGACCCAGTCCAGCTCTTTCTTCAAGGCTTTGGCGCGGGCTTCTTCACCTTTTTGCTCTTTCTCTAGGCGGTCTTGCTTTTGCTCCAACCACGTGCTGTAGTTGCCCTTCCATGGAATGCCGTGGCCGCGGTCGAGTTCCAAAATCCATTCGGCGGCGTTGTCCAAGAAATAGCGGTCNNACCGATTCAGCGTCCAAGTGGTTGGTCGGTTCATCCAGTAACAACATGTCTGGCTTAGACAGTAACAACTGGCACAAAGCCACACGGCGCTTTTCACCTCCTGATAGGTTGCCGATCATGGCCTCCCAAGGAGGCAAGCGCAAAGCGTCGGCTGCAATTTCAAGTTGGTGTTCACTATCGGTACCAGCAGCGGCAATGATGGCCTCGAGTTCACCCTGCTCGGCGGCAAGTTTGTCAAAGTCTGCATCGGGTTCTGCGTAGGCTGCGTAAATTTCTTCCAGACGGGTTTTGGCGGCCAATACATCGCCCATGCCGCTTTCGACAGATTGGCGCACAGTGTCCGCGTCATTGAGTTTGGGCTCTTGGGGCAAGTAGCCAATCTTGATGCCCGGCATAGGTGTGGCCTCGCCCTCGATCTCGGTGTCGACACCCGCCATAATTTTGAGTAAGGTGGACTTGCCCGAACCGTTCAAACCCAACATACCGATCTTGGCGCCAGGGAAAAAACTCAAAGAAATATCTTTCAAGATATGGCGTTTAGGCGGCACGATCTTGCCAACGCGGTTCATGGTGAAAACATACTGGGCCATGGGGTGTGTTCTTTCGGGAAGCAAAGCAATAAACCATTGATTATCCCCGCACCTTCGATCCATGCCACAATACGCATCGTTGCCGCCGCCAGTTGCCGCAACATCAGCACTTCTGCTGGAGCAGGCCCCAAACGTATTTTTAGTTTGTCGGTCCTACCGCTCACCTGTAAACACTGCCGACCTTGACTGGGTGGCCCTCGGGCCAAGCGGGTTGGTGCCATGCGCTCGGACAAGAGCGCCTTACCATGAACTTTGAAGAATTGAATTTGGCTCCGGCCATCCTGAAAGCCGTACTCGAACAGGGCTACGAAACCCCCACCCCCATCCAAGCGCAGGCCATTCCCGCTGTCTTGGAAGGCCAAGACCTATTAGCAGGCGCACAAACCGGCACGGGCAAAACCGCAGCCTTTACCTTGCCCATGCTGCACAAGCTCACCATGAGCCGCAGCATACAAAACAAATTTGGCGTGTACGGTGTCCGAGCCTTGGTGCTCACTCCTACCCGCGAACTCGCCGCTCAGGTGGAAGAGTCCGTGCGCACCTATGGCAAATACCTGCAACTGACATCCGCCGTTATCTTTGGCGGTGTGGGCATGAACCCCCAAATTGCTCGCATCCAAAAAGGCGTTGACATTTTGGTAGCCACACCGGGCCGTTTGCTCGACTTGCAGCAACAAGGCGAGCTCGATCTCTCCACCGTGCAAATGCTGGTGCTTGACGAAGCAGACCGCATGCTTGATATGGGTTTTATCCATGACGTCAAGAAAATCTTGGCATTGGTGCCCAAAGACAAGCAAAGCTTGTTGTTCTCGGCCACCTTCAGCGATGAAATTCGTGAATTGGCGAATGGCTTGTTAAAAAACCCACAAAGCATCCAAGTTACGCCTAGCAACACCACGGTGCAGCGCATCAACCAGATCGTGCATCCTGTGGGGCGTGGCAAGAAGAAGGCTTTGCTAGCACACATCATCAACGAACACAATTGGAGCCAAGTACTGGTGTTCACACGGACTAAATTTGGCGCCAACAACGTGGCTGAATACCTCACCAAAAACGGCATCAACGCCATGGCCTTACACGGCAACAAAAGCCAAACCGCGCGTACGCAAGCGCTGGAAGGCTTCAAAAGTGGCGACATTCGCGCTTTGGTGGCAACCGACATTGCCGCCCGCGGAATCGACATTGACGAATTGCCCCATGTCGTCAACTACGAAATCCCCAACATCAGTGAAGACTATGTGCACCGCATTGGCCGCACCGGCCGCGCTGGCTCGAGCGGTGAAGCGGTTAGCTTGGTGTCGCTAGATGAAGAAGGCTTTATGAAAGAGATTGAGCACTTCACCAAACAACAAGTGCCTGTCGTTCTAGTCGAGGGCTTTGGCCCTGAGCCAGGCGAAAAAGCCGAGCCGATTGCAATGGGCCGACAAACCTTGTGGGGTGGATTAGGCCATCCACCCGGACGTGACGTCATGGCAGCCGCTGCCCGCGCCGCGCGCCAAGAAATGATGGACCGCATCCGTGAATCCAAGGCTGCAAACGGCGGCGGTCGTGCACCTCGCCCCAATGGTCATGTGAGCCGCGATCGCAATGGCGAACGCCCCCCACGCCAAGGCGAGCGTCCTGCGTATGCTGGCGAAAGACCGCAACAAGGAGGCGAACGCTCAGAGTTTTCTACCGAGAGGTCTGGTTTTTCAGCTGAACGTCCACCCAGAAACGGTAACCGTCCGCAGGGACAACGCCCTCCCAGACAATTTGACAACCGGGGACCGCGCCCAGAAGGCCAACGCCCCCCGAGGGATTTTGAGGCACGTCCTCCCCGTGAACATGAACCCCGTCCACCCCGTGATTTCGAGCCCCGTGCTCCCCGAGGTGACGACGATGACTTCCAACCCCGTGCCAACGCGCACCTTGGGACCCAAAGTGGCGTCAATGCCTTTGGCCATAAAACCCAAGGTGGCGGTCAACGCCAACCTGATCCCACACGCACCAGCGTCGACATGATGACCGAACGCAAACGCGGCGGAGGCGGCGGTTATGGCCGTCGCTCTGGTGGTGGCGGTGGCGGCGGCAGAAGCGGTGGTGGCGGATTTAAACGCTAATCACTGACACTGCCATAAAAAGATTTATTGGCATTCAGGAATCAAAGTCAACAAAGGCCTTTCGTCAAAGAACGCCTTTAAGTTCGCCAAAGCCAAATCAGCCATTGCGCGGCGCGTTTCGTGGGTATTGCTTCCGTTATGGGGCGTCAACACCACGTTTTGAAGTTTGAAAAACTGGGGATCGATATTGGGCTCATCCCAAAACACATCCAGACCTGCGCCCGCAATGCTTTTGTCTTTCAACGCCTGAATCAAAGCCTTTTGGTCAATCACACTGCCACGGGCGATATTGACCACGATGCCTTTGGGTCCCAGTGCCTTGAGCACTTGGGCATCGATCAGGTTTTTGGTGTCGTCACCGCCTGGAACGGCTACCACTAAATAGTCTGAGTTAGCCGCTAGTTCAGCAGCCGTGGGGTAGTACCTGAATGGCGCGTTAGTTTTGGCGCGGCGTCCCGTATAGGCAATCGACATATCAAAAGCTGAAGCGCGTTTGGCGATGGCCTGACCGATACGGCCCAACCCCACCACGCCTAAGCGCGTACCCGTCACCTTGTGCGTCATGGTGAATGGCTCGCTCACCCAATCGCCGTTGCGCACAAATTTATCTGACTGCGGAATGCGCCGGCCGATAGACAAAATCAAACCCATGGCCAAATCTGC
>DDYJ01000087.1:13922-15028 GCA_002347905.1 Comamonadaceae bacterium UBA2237
CCAAAAATAGAAATCATTTTGACGTTGGGAAACGTCGCCAGTAACTTGCGGTCGACCTTGGCGGTGCTACCCACACCTACAAAAGCAGTGACTTTGGTAAACGCCTCGGGATCGAGGATATGCGCATGGTCATGCAACACATACTCTTGTTGCAAATCGTTCATCATGAACGTGGGCACCGATGACACCAACATAATGTCTTTGGACATGGCGTAAATCTCCGAGAAAAATGAACTTAGGCGTAACTCTACTCTTTCGTTCGTTAACATGCCTACTAGCAAAGAATCGGTTTCAACAGGAGTTTTTCAACCATGCGTCTTCTACACACCATGCTGCGCGTCGGCGACCTACAGCGTTCCATCGATTTCTATACCCAAGCCATGGGCATGCAATTGCTGCGCACCACCAAGCGTCCTGAGCAAAAGTACGACCTCGCCTTTGTGGGCTTTGCCAGCAACCCAGACCAAGCAGAAATTGAACTCACCTACAACTATGGCGTTTCCAGCTACGAAATAGGTACTGCCTACGGCCATATTGCCTTGGGCGTACCCGACGCCAAAGCTGCTTGCGAAAAGATTCGCCAAGCAGGCGGAAAAATAACCCGAGAAGCGGGCCCTGTCGCCGGCGGCACAACCGTCATCGCCTTTGTGCAAGACCCAGATGGCTACAAAATTGAATTGATAGAACGCGATTTCTAAGTGCGCTAGAGGGTATTTCCTTACCAAGTGGCGGCTAAAAAAGTTGTCTACTTTAGTGTCTTTCATTCGCTTAGTGGGCTGCGTGACATGCGTTGCTTAAACCCCAAAAAACCATACTTTTCGTCTCAGGAGACCATTTCCCATGCAAACCCATCTCACCGTCAACGGCAAGTCAGTCACTGTCGAGGCGGCACCTAATACCTTGTTGGTGCAAGCCTTGCGTGAACACCTCCACCTCACCGGCACCCATGTGGGTTGCGATACCGCCCAGTGCGGCGCTTGTACCGTCATCGTGAACGGCGACGCCGTCAAGTCTTGCAATATGTTGCTCGCACAAGCGGCTGATGCCCAAATCACCACGATCGAAGGCTTGGCCAAGCCCGACGGCACCATGCACCCCATGCAAGC
>DDYJ01000087.1:15124-15374 GCA_002347905.1 Comamonadaceae bacterium UBA2237
CCATGGGTGCATCTGACTTTTCTAATCTCCCCCACATTGGGGAATCCCTGCGTCGCAAGGAAGACTATCGCTTCCTGACGGGCGCCGGCCAATACACCGACGACGTGCAAATGGCCAATATGACGCACGCCTACTTTGTGCGATCACCCCATGCGCATGCGCACATCAAATCGATCGATAAAAAAGCTGCTTTAGCGGCGCCAGGTGTGATCGGTATTTTTGATGGCAAAGACGTCGCAGGCGACAGCAT
>DDYJ01000045.1:0-3275 GCA_002347905.1 Comamonadaceae bacterium UBA2237
GTCGCCAACTTGCCTACCCCCATGCCCAGCCAGCTCGCTTTGGGTATGCGTCGATTTCAATGACCACTTTGTTAGTTGAGTTACTGCTGGGCAATTCCCGACTAAAGCGCTATACTTTTGATTATTGCTTTTGGAGAACTATATGAGTGCTGTTGCTGAAAACATCCAGACCGAGATGCCTGAACCTATCGTGTTTACCGATAGCGCTGCGGCCAAGGTGGCGGATTTGATCGCCGAAGAGGGCAACCCAGATTTGAAGTTGCGCGTGTTTGTGCAAGGCGGTGGTTGCTCAGGTTTTTCTTACGGCTTTACCTTTGACGAAATCGTGAACGAAGACGACACCACGATGTCTAAAGCCGGCGTGTCTTTGTTGATCGACGCGATGAGCTACCAGTATTTGGTGGGCGCTGAGATTGACTACAAAGAAGATTTGCAAGGCGCGCAGTTTGTGATCAAGAACCCCAATGCCACGACTACTTGTGGTTGCGGCTCTTCTTTCTCGGTCTAAGCCAAGACCGACTCAAGCCGGAAAAATCCTACTTACGCTGGAAAAATTCCACCCAGTATGCGGGCGCCTTTGGCGCCCGTTACTTTTGGTGCGTTGCCAGCGAGTCCTAGAACGGTTTGACGTGCTAGCCAGGCAAATGCGGTGGCTTCGACTTGAAGGGGCGGCATGCCTCGGTCTGCTGAAGACAGTACTGTGCAATTGGGAAGTGCGACTTGCAGACGCTCCATCAAAAACCTATTGAGTGCGCCGCCGCCGCACACGATCAATTCTTTTGCGCTTTGTGCGTGACGCAATACATCGTTGGCACAAGCCAGTGCGGTGAACTCGGTCAAGGTGGATTGCACATCAACAGCCGAGAGGTTTGCGAAGTTGGTAAGGTGCGACGTCAACCACTGGACATGAAATAAATCGCGACCGGTGCTTTTCGGAGGCGCTTGTTGCAAAAAAGGTTCCGACAACATGGCTTGCAACAGCGGCATATGTACTTGCCCACTTCTCGCCCACTCGCCGCCATCGTCATAGGCAAGCCCGCGGTGCTGGATGCACCAATGGTCCATCAGCGCATTACCAGGGCCACAGTCAAAGCCAATGACTTCGCCGTTGGCGTACAGCACACTCAAGTTGGCGATACCGCCGATATTGAGGACGCCTACAGTCTCATTGGGTTGCCCAAAGACACCTTGGTGAAATACAGGAACCAGGGGTGCGCCTTGGCCGCCAGCAGCGATGTCACGGCTTCGAAAATCTGCCACCACTGCGATGCCAGTGTGTTCGGCCAATAGCGATGGGTTATTCAGCTGGGTGGTGTAACCAATACCATCGTGGGCACCCGGTTGATGCCGCACTGTTTGTCCATGGGCGCCAATGGCGCGGACCTGCGCAGCTTTTAATTGGGTGGCGTCTAGCAGTGACTGAGCAGCTTTTGCGTAGACCGTTGTCAACGCATTGGCTGCAAGTGAGGCGCGGTGAATTTCGTTGTCTGCTGGAGTATTTAAAGCCAACAAGGTTTGCTTGAGATCATTGGCAAATGGCAAGGCCACATGGGCCAAAACTTTTAAATTTAAGCGTGAAGTTCTTTGTGGAGACGATTCGTTCAGCGAAGGCGCAGTAGGGGATGAAGAAGATGCGATTGAGGCGTCTTCGTTCGCAAAATCCACAAGTACTCCATCGACACCATCGAGCGAAGTGCCCGACATCAAGCCGATGTAATGCTCAGACATTTACTCTGCGCGACTGGCTTGTATAGATGCGGCCGCTGCCAAATCCACTTTGGCCAGAGATGCTTGGCGCTTGAACTGCTCGCGTGCCGCAGCAGAAATTTCTGTCGACTCGCTTTTGCGCGCCATGGTGAGAGGATCTTGGTGGCGTCCGTTGACGCGAAACTCAAAGTGCAGATGCGGTCCGGTGGCCCAGCCCGTCATTCCAACGAGCCCCAAAGTTTGGTTCTGAGAAACGACTTGCCCGCGTTTGACCATGATGCGGCTCAAATGCGCGTAGACCGTGGTGTGGCCATTGGCATGTTTGACCATCACCACATTGCCGAAACCGCCTTGCTCGCCTGCTACATCGACGACACCCCGTCCAACGCTTCGTACGGGAGTGCCAATAGGTGCTGCGTAGTCCACGCCTAAATGGGCGCGCCACGTTTGCAGAATGGGGTGAAAGCGCATTTTGAAACCGCTGGTCACGCGAGAAAACGCGAGGGGAGACGCTAAATAGGCGCGACGCAAACTCATGCCGTCGGCGTTGTAGTAGCCGCTTTCTTTGGAACCGTCTTTGGCGTTGGGATCTTTGAACCAAAACGCTTGGTGTGTCTTGCCGTTGTTGACAAACTCTGCAGAGACCACGCGGCCTGCGCGCAAGGTTTCGCCGTCTGCCTCGAGCGACTCGTAGACCACCGAGAAGCGATCGCCTTTGCGCAGAGCGCGGTGGAAGTCGATGTCACCAGCAAAGATGTCGGCCAGTTGCACCGCTACGCTGTCAGGAATATTTGCGTCGTCTGTGGCGGCGAACAAAGAACTTTGGATGGTGCCGCTGCCCAAGCGTTGGTTCACTTGGAGAGGCGCGGTTTCTAGTTGTTCGGTGAAAGTGTCGCCGGCGCGGGTGACGATCCAGCGGCTGAATTGGTCGGAACCGTCGTTGGCCCAGCGCACGGTCATGCGGTTGAGTTGGTGGTCGGCGTTGGTTTCTACGCTGACCAAACGCGATGCACGGCCAAGAAGGTTTTGGCGGGCCACAGAAGAAGTACGCAAGAAACCTGCAGCTTGCGTGTCACTCACGCCGAGACGGTTGAGCAAGGTATCAGCGGTGTCAGTGGTGCGGCTGAGGTCTGAGCGAAATAAGAGAAGGGCTTTTTCGGAGGAGTTGCTCGTTTGGGTGAGTGCAGTCACGGTTTCCAACACGGAGCGGACAGGCGTGTTATCGAAAGTTGCATCTAACCCCGCAATCGCCAAAGCTCCACCACCCGCCAACGACAAAACAATGGCTGCAACAGCCATTGCGTGTTTGGGGTGCGTTTTATAAAACGTCAGTGGATGCAAAAGGTTTCTCCGAGGGTGGCATGGCGACTAAAATCGCGTCTAAATGCCAGCCCACCAGTATACCCGTTTGGGCAATAAACCTTTATGAATCAAATACCTGCAGCAAATTCCTCCAGCATCGCATCCATGAGCGATACGGTGCAACATGCTTTGGCCGTCACTTTGCGCGGTTGCGAGGAGCTCATTCCCCAAGACGCATGGGTGAAAAAACTCGCCAAATCCGAGGC
>DDYJ01000045.1:3309-3900 GCA_002347905.1 Comamonadaceae bacterium UBA2237
CACCAAGTCATTTTCTTGATCGGCGACTTCACCAGTTTGATTGGCGACCCTTCGGGCCGTAACAATACCCGTCCTCCGCTCACGCCAGAGCAAATCAAAGAAAACGCAGAGACGTATTACAAGCAAGCGTCCTTGGTGCTCGACCCTGAAAAAACCGAAATTCGCTACAACAGCGAATGGAGCCTACCTCTAGGCGCGATGGGCATGATCCAACTGTCTGCCAAGTACACCGTGGCGCGCATGATGGAGCGCAACGATTTCCATGACCGGTTCAAGGCCGGTACTCCCATCAGCGTGCATGAGTTCTTGTACCCACTGATGCAAGGCTACGACTCGGTCGCTTTGAAGTCCGATTTAGAGTTAGGCGGTACCGACCAAAAATTTAACCTGCTGATGGGCCGCCATTTGCAAGCCGAATACGGCCAAGAACCGCAATGCATTCTGACCATGCCTTTGCTCGAGGGTTTGGACGGTGTGGACAAAATGTCCAAGTCCAAAAACAACTACATCGGTATCAACGAGGCGCCCAACACCATGTTCGCCAAAGTCTTGTCGATTTCTGATGTGTTGATGTGGCGCTGGTACACCTTG
>DDYJ01000045.1:3984-4213 GCA_002347905.1 Comamonadaceae bacterium UBA2237
GAGCAAGACTTCATTAACCGAAGCCAAGGTGGTGTGCCTGATGTGATCGACGAAGTCGCAGTTAGCGGCGCACCGCTTGGCATTGCAGCCTTGCTGAAAAATGCTGGCCTTGCGCCTTCTAGCAGCGAAGCCAATCGCCTGATCGAAGGCAACGGTGTGCGCGTGGATTCCAGTGTGGTCACCGACAAAGGCCTGAAGTTGTCTGCGGGAACCTATGTGTTACAGGTCG
>DDYJ01000082.1:0-6507 GCA_002347905.1 Comamonadaceae bacterium UBA2237
TCGATCAAATTGAGGTTGTAAACCTGCCCATCTTTCGCTTTGTATTGCAGCGCAGCGGTCTGCGCTTTGATGGTTATCCCACGCTCTTTTTCGATATCCATCGAGTCAAGAACTTGCGCTTCCATCTCGCGGTCTTCAAGGCCACCACAACGCTGAATAATGCGGTCGGCGAGCGTAGATTTGCCATGGTCGATGTGCGCAATGATGGAGAAGTTTCTGATGTGATTCATCAACGGGAGCACTTAAGTGATTGAATTCAAAGGGATGAAGCCATGAAAAAAGGGCGCGTCAGATGCTGACGCGCCCAGAACCAACAAGCAATGGCAACTGCGATAGTTGGGAGTTCATTGTAGGCAAAAAAGCCAAAACACCAACTAAGGAATGGCCAAAAAGGGACACGTTGCATAAGCACCACAGCATTTTATTCACAGCTTATCAACAATTTTGTAATGGGGTTTTAGGTAAAGCTGTGGGTGAACTGTGGAGCACCTGTGGAAGAACACTTGTAATTCCACATCATGGATTTTAAATGGTTTGATATATCGATTAACCCTGATAAAACCATGTTTGATATACACTAAAAGCTGTTAAAAATATTTAGTGAGCACTTGCCAACCCGTAAGGCTGTGGACAGAAAATTAGAAATAATTTTTCTGTCCACCCTGATTATTTAGCAACAACCTCACATCTAAGTGTGGTTTAAGGCCTTAGCGGGAAGGTCGTATGACGACGTATTGCGCCCACTCCCCACGTCGAATAAGCAAACTTACTGGCTTAGCACGGTCTACCTTGGCAACCAATGCTTCCAACACTTGCACCGAGGGGGTTTCGGTATTGGCCAAAGCCAGTATCACGTCGCCTTCTTGAATGCCAGCGCGCGCTGCTGCCTCTGTTGCGGCGTCTACACGGACACCGCCTTTTAATTTGAGCTCTTTCTTTTGGGCGTCCGTGAGGTCGCTGACAGTCAAACCTAAAAACTTTGCGGCGCTAGAAATCGCTGGTTTATCAGCGGGTGCTGTGGCTTTTTTAACCGGTGCCTCAGGCTCGAACTCGCCCACCGTGATTTGTTTATCAACCAAACTACCGCGACGCCACACTTGTATCGTGCTCTTGGAACCAGGTTTGGTATTGCCGACCATACGTGGCAAGTCAGAAGATTTATCAATGGCTTTTCCATCGAATTTCAAAATGATGTCGCCAGGCTCCAACCCCGCCTTTTCAGCAGGCGAGCCTTGCTCGACGCCGCGCACCAAGGCGCCTTGGGTTTTGGTGAGTCCTAGCGATTCAGCTACTTCTTTGCTGACTTGGTCGATCTGCACACCCAGACGACCGCGTTGCACACGACCCGTGGCGCGCAACTGCTCGCTCACACGAATGGCTTCGTCAATCGGAATGGCAAATGAAATGCCCATGAATCCGCCAGAGCGCGAATAGATTTGGCTATTGATACCCACCACCTCGCCGCGCATATTGATGAGTGGTCCGCCCGAGTTACCTGGATTGATCGCCACATCGGTTTGGATGAATGGCAAATAGTCACCCGTATCGCGTTGCTTGGCGCTGACAATGCCGGCGGTGACTGAGTTATCCAGGCCAAAAGGTGACCCAATGGCCATGACCCACTCACCAACTTTGAGACGCGACACATCGCCAATGCGCACCGCTGGCAATCCGGTGGCTTCAATCTTCACTACCGCCACGTCGCTACGCTTGTCTGCGCCAACGATTCGGGCTTTGTATTCACGTTTATCAGGCAGCGTGACAAGCACTTGGTCTGCGCCCTCCACCACATGGGCGTTGGTCATTACAAAACCATCTGCGGACAAGATGAAGCCAGAGCCTACACCTTTGGGTTGCTCTTGCTCAGGTTGCGGACGGTTGGGGCGTTGTTGACGCGGACCATTGGGTGCTGGCATAGGCACACCGAAGAAACGGCGAAATAGCTCTTGCATTTCTTCATCAGGCGAACCCGCTTGCGTGTCGCGCGCTGAGACTTTTTCTAAAGTGCGGATATTGACCACTGAAGGGCCCACCTGCTCGACCAAGTCGGTGAAGTCAGGCAAAACACGGCTAGGTTGCGCCGTAACTTGGGCCTGCACTAAGGTGGGGACAAAACCCCAACCCATAGCAACCGTGAAGCAACTTATAAGAAATACGCGAGAGAAAGATCTATTCATAGTCATCTTCAGCATCCAAAATTTGTGATCAAAAACTACAAGGCCCCACCGACAAATGAGGTCGACGGGGCTCTTTACAAGGCGGGAGAATTAAACGCGCTTGAAAAGCAGTGCGCCGTTGGTGCCACCAAAACCGAAATTGTTTTTCAAGGCTACTTCTATTTTCATGTCGCGGGCCGTGTTGGCGCAATAGTCCAAATCGCACTCAGGGTCTTGGTTGTGCAGATTAATAGTGGGAGGGACTTTTTGCTCATGCAAGGCCAGCACGGTGAAAACGCTTTCTATGCCGCCGGCACCGCCCAACAAATGCCCTGTCATGGACTTGGTAGAACTGACGGTTATTTTTTTGGCGTGATCGCCAAGCGCGGCTTTGATAGCGTTGGTTTCGTTGATATCACCCAAGGGCGTAGAGGTGCCGTGGGCGTTGAGATAGTCCACTTGGTCTGCATTGATGTTGGCATTACGCATAGCGTTAACCATGGCTCGACGGGGACCGTCCATATTGGGTGCAGTCATGTGTCCAGCATCGGCACTCATGCCGTAACCTGCAAGCTCTGCATAAATTTTGGCGCCACGCTTCTTGGCATGTTCGTATTCTTCGAGCACCACCACACCAGCACCTTCTCCCAAGACAAACCCATCACGGTCTTTGTCCCAAGGACGAGACGCTGTGGTTGGATCGTCATTGCGAGTTGACAAGGCACGCATGGAGGCAAAGCCACCAACACCCAAAGGAGAAATACAGCCCTCAGAACCGCCAGCGATCATGACATCGGCATCGCCGTATTCAATATGACGCCCCGCCTCTCCAATCGCGTGCAAGCCTGTGGTGCAAGCGGTGACAACCGCAAGATTGGGGCCTTTGAAACCAAAGCGCATCGACACATGACCAGAGATCATGTTGATGATGGAGGCAGGCACGAAAAATGGAGAAATGCGTCGCGGGCCTTTGGCCAGCATTTCGTTGTGCATATTCTCAATCAGCGGCAAACCACCAATACCTGAGCCGATCAATACGCCAACGCGGGTGGACTCTTCTTCACCCTGTGCGTCGCCCGTGGGCAACCCAGCATCTTGCACCGCTTGCACAGCCGCCGCGATTCCGTAATGGATGAAGGAGTCCATGGTTCTCGCTTCTTTAGGCGAGATATAAGAATCTATATCGAAGTTTTTGACTTCGCCAGCGAAATGGCAGTTCAAGCCAGAGGCGTCAAACCGTGTGATCCCCGCAATGCCGGACTTTCCTGCTAACAGATTGGTCCAAGCCTCAGCCACCGTGTTACCCACGGGGCTGATACAGCCCAGACCGGTCACGACGACGCGACGACGGCTCATGCAAAGTTTCCTGTGATTTAGGCTTTTTTGTGTGTCAACGCGTAATCAATCGCATTTTGCACAGTGGTGATTTTTTCGGCGTCTTCGTCAGGAATTTCGATTCCGAATTCGTCTTCTAAGGCCATCACCAATTCCACAGTGTCCAAGGAGTCGGCACCCAAATCGGCCACGAAGGCTTTTTCGCTGGTGACTTGTGACTCTTCCACGCCGAGTTGTTCGGCAATGATTTTTTTGACACGTGATTCAATATCGCTCATGGGTTCCCTCAAAGGGTTGTGAATAAGTCCGCTATTTTAACTGCGCGGGCACTCAGTTTTTTAATACTTTTTTACAAAAATCTTTAGGCCATGAACATGCCGCCATTGACGTGCAATTCCTGCCCCGTCACGTAGGCAGCCCTGTCGCTGGCCAAAAAGGCAACAGCATGGGCTACGTCCGCAGGCTTACCCAAGTGACCCANNGTCATGTCGGTTTCGATAAATCCAGGCGCCACACAGTTCACTGTGATGTTGCGGCTACCCAACTCGCGCGCCAGCGCACGGGTCATGCCGGCCACGCCTGCTTTGGCGGCAGCATAGTTGGCTTGGCCAGCGTTGCCAGAAGCGCCGACAACACTGGTGATGCTGATGATGCGGCCATAGCGCTGCTTCATCATGGGGCGCATAACGGCACGAGAGAGACGGAAAACAGCTTTGAGATTGGTGTCGAGTACGGCGTCCCAATCGTCGTCTTTCATACGCATGGCCAAGGTGTCACGGGTGATGCCCGCGTTATTGACCAAGACATGCAAGGCTTTGTGTTCGGTGGTGATTTGCTCGACCAAGGCGTCTACCGCCGCGGCATCGTTCACATTCAAATTCACGCCGCGACAGCCCGCATAGGCAGATAAGGTGTGGGAAATTTTGGTTGCACCTTCGTCGGTGGTTGCAGTGCCTATGACGACGAAACCTTGTTGCGCCAGTTCAAGAGCGATCGCCGCACCGATACCACGCGAGGCGCCAGTCACTAAGGCAATGTGAGGAGTGGTTTCTTTCATTTTTTGACTTGTATATTTGGAGAGGGTTTGCGTTTCGAACTATTTCTTTTCAGTTATTGTTTTTTAGCGCTGTTGACCGTTTTGCCAATCAGGAAATCAAGCCAAAGCCGTTTTCACCTCTGCCAACGAAGCAGGGTCAAACAAAGGTAAACCGGTGAGCTCAGTGTCAATGCGTTTGGTCAAACCAGCAAGCACTTTGCCGGGGCCGCACTCGACCAGAGTGTGCACACCACGGGCTTTGATTGCGGCAACACATTCGACCCAACGCACGGGTCCAAAGGCTTGGCGATAAAGCGCGTCGCGGATGGCTTCAGCATCGGTCTGCACCGCAACATCGATGTTGTTAACCACAGGAATGCTGGGCGCGGTAATAGGCATGGCGGCTAGCTTTTCTTTCAAACGTTGGGCAGCAGGCAACATCAAACTGGAGTGAAAAGGCGCCGACACAGGCAAAGGCAAAGCGCGCTTAGCGCCCGAAGCTTTGAGCATTTCACAGGCTTTTTCGACAGCCGCTTTACTACCGGCAATCACAGTTTGTGCAGGGTCATTGAAGTTCACGGCCTCAACCACTTCACCAGAACCCGCCTCAAATGCTGCCTGCGCTTGGGCGCAACCTGCGATAACTTGTTGGGAATCCATTCCCAAAATAGCGGCCATCGCCCCTGTGCCAACAGGCACTGCGTCTTGCATAGCTTGCGCACGAAAACGCACCAGTGGAACCGCCTGCGCCAGTGTCAAAGCGCCTGCCGCAACCAGTGCGGAATATTCACCCAGCGAGTGGCCCGCAACAACAGCAGGCTGCGCGCCGCCTTCAAACAACCACACGCGATAGGCCGCAATGGCAGAGACCAACATCACGGGTTGTGTGTTGGTGGTCAATCCGAGTGCTTCTTTGGGACCTTCGTGGATGAGTTGGCCGATGTTTTCACCCAATGCGTCAGAGGCTTCTTGCAAGGTTTGCTTGACTACGGGGTGATCGCCCCATGCGTCCAACATACCGACGGATTGCGAGCCTTGACCTGGAAATACAAATGCAAATGGTTTCATACAGATTTACAACTTGAGTAAAACAGCGCCCCAGGTAAAGCCACCGCCCACGCCTTCGAGCATGAGTGTTTGATTGGGCTTGACTTGTCCGGCGCGCACCGCGGTGTCTAGCGCCAAAGGAATGGACGCTGCAGAGGTGTTGCCATGGTCTTGCACAGTCAAAACGACTTTGTCCATCGGGAGCTTAAGTTTTTTCGCAGTGCTTTGGATGATGCGGATATTGGCTTGGTGGGGAATCAACCAATCGATCTCGGACTCTTGCACGCCCGCTTTATTCAACACGGCATGGGCCGCGTCTTCCAGCAAACCAACCGCTAATTTGAAGACTGCTTGTCCGTCCATCTTGAGCAAAGGGTCGCCCAATACGTTGCCGTTGCTGACATGTCCGGGGACACACAAAATGCCCACGTGTTTGCCGTTGGCGTGTATGTCGGTCGACAAAATGCCAGGCTTCTCAGACGCCTCCAACACCACCGCGCCCGCACCGTCGCCAAATAAGACGCAGGTAGTGCGGTCTTNNGCGTTGCCCGCACGGATCATGGCGTCGGCTACTGTCAAGGCATAAATAAAACCTGTACACACGGCCTGTACATCAAATGCAGCCGCGCCCGCGATGCCCGCCGCGGGGTCATCGATTTGCGCCAATTTGTGCTGCAAGATGCAAGCCGTCGATGGAAACACCATGTCTGGCGTAGACGTCGCGACGATGATGAGATCGATGTCTTGGGGTTGACGACCGGCAGCAGCCAAGGCTTTTTTGCAGGCCTCGAAAGCCAAGTCACTGCTCACAACATCGGGAGCGGCGAAGTGACGGGCTTGAATGCCCGTACGCTCCACAATCCATTCATCAGAAGATTCAACACCCAAGGTGGCTAGTTCTGCAACCAAATCCGCATTGGTTAACCGGCGGGG
>DDYJ01000082.1:6601-8035 GCA_002347905.1 Comamonadaceae bacterium UBA2237
TCACGGACGCGTTCGAGCAAGTTGTGATGAGCCGCATCATACGCGCGGGTCAAAGCTGTCTCGAAGGCGAGCTCGTCAGCCGAACCATGGCTCTTGAACACAATGCCGTTGAGCCCCAATAGCGCGGCGCCGTTGTAACGGCGGTGGTCCACCTTGTCTTTAAAGTCAGATAAAACAGGATAGGCGAAGATAGCAGCAATTCGCGTATAGATATTGCGCATAAACGACTGTTTTAGCGTTTCACTTATCTTATGGGCGAGCCCTTCGCTGGCTTTTAAGGCCACATTGCCGACAAAGCCGTCGCAGACTATCAAATCGACCGTTCCTTGGTAAATGTCAGTCCCTTCGACGTTGCCGTAAAAATTGAGATCGCCGCTGTTAGACGCTGTTCGCAACAGTTCGGCTGCTTTTTTAATAATTTCGTTACCTTTTATCGCCTCTTCACCGATATTCAAAAGGCCGACCGTGGGGCTTTCGATGTCATCGAGCACCGACACCAAGGCGGAACCGAGCACAGCAAATTGCAACAAATGCTCAGGCGTGCAGTCAACATTGGCGCCCAAATCCAGCATGGTGGAACCTCCACCTTTGAAATTAGGCATGCGGCCCGCAATCGCTGGGCGCTCAATGCCGTCCATGGTTTTGAGTACGTAGCGAGCAATCGCCATCAGCGCACCCGTATTGCCGGCGGATACAACTGCTTGGGCGGCACCGTCCTTGACCTGCTCGATGGCGACGCGCATGGAAGAGTCTTTTTTCCGACGTAAGGCGACCTCGACAGGGTCGTCCATCTCGACCACCTCAGACGCGGCTACTACCTCGGCACGTGGGTGCACAAAGCCAGACAAAGCGTCCGGCAACCCCACCAACAGAAGAGAAGCTTCGGGATGGCTGTCTAAAAACTGCCGGCAAGCAGCCAGTGTGACGCGGGGGCCATGATCACCCCCCATGCAATCAACGGCAACTGTGATCATGCGGATTCTTTAGGGAGAAAAACAAAAGCCCGAGGCGCTATGCGTGCCGCGGGCCATTTGGTATTGGCGTGAATTACGCTTCGGTTTTGCTTTTCAACACCTTGCGGCCACGGTAAAAGCCATTGGGGCTGATGTGGTGGCGCAGGTGAGTCTCGCCCGTTGTTGGCTCAACTGCCGTACCGGGGGCGGTTAAAGCAGCGTGCGAGTTGTGCATGCCGCGCTTAGAAGGAGATTTTTTGTTTTGCTGGACAGCCATGTGAGGCTCCTAGACGGTTAAATGGGTTAATTCACGGTGATGCCACCAGCACAGGCCAGTAACACACGAAGCCCACGATTATAGCGGATACGGGCCGAATATTAGTCTTTGCTAAGCCGCATCGTGGCCAAAACCGCAAAAGGGTTGGGCTTAGCATCCAGATTGGCTTCAGAATCGTCTTTTGAAGTGGGCGCATGCTCACTT
>DDYJ01000082.1:8169-9853 GCA_002347905.1 Comamonadaceae bacterium UBA2237
CCTCGGCCGTCGCCTCGTCTTTGACAAAACGGAAACTTTGGTCGACCGCCAAAGCCTGCTCCACGGTTTTCAAACAGCGCTGGCAGGTCAGGGGCACTTCGGTCTTGGCTTGCAAATGCAACCAAGCGGCTTCATGCCCATCTCTGGCTTGGCGTAACTCGCCTTGGGCAGACCAGATGACTTTGCCAGCGACATCTTCTGCACAGTCTGCACGCAAACGGGGCATGCTGTGCAAATCGACCTCGCCAGACAACGTACTTTGGTTCGTTGCGAAAGCTTTGACGTCAAGGTGTTGCGGACTATTAGAAGAAGACATGCATTGCAGTGTAAGAGAATCACTTCTTATGCCTACTTCCCCTCGCCTCCTCATTTTGGGTTCCACCTCGCGCTATCGACACGAATTACTTTCGCGTTTGCGCATTCCCTTTGACGTAGTGGCGCCTGAAGTTGACGAAACCCCGCTCGATGGAGAGCTTCCGCTAGCGTTAGCCAGTCGTTTGGCGCTGGCCAAAGCCCACGCGGTCGCCAAACTTCATCCGCAAGCGGTTGTCATTGGCTCCGACCAAGTGGCCGACTTGCACGGAGAGCCTTTGGGTAAACCTGGCAACCATGCACGCGCAGTTCAGCAATTGCAACGTATGCGCGGGCAAACGGTGGTGTTTCAAACCGCGGTGGCCGTGGTGTGTCACGCAACCGGCTTTGAACAAATGGAAGTAGCACCCGTTCGCGTGCGCTTTCGAGACCTCACCGACACCGAGATTGAGGACTATCTTCAAGCCGAGCAACCCTATGACTGCGCAGGCAGCGCCAAAAGCGAGGGTCTTGGCATTGCCTTGTTGGATGCCATCGACAACGACGACCCAACTGCGCTCATAGGCTTGCCGTTGATTCGCACCTGCAGCATGTTGAGAAGCGCGGGGATCCCTATTTTTAGTGCCGAGCCATTAAGCAAGCAGTTTTAAGCCCCAAGCCCAAAGGCGTTCGAATAACACTTTCATGACCACACCCCAAAAAGGCACCCTCTACTTAGTGCCCACGCCACTCGACTTTGGATGCGACACCTCCGCACCCATTGCCGAATTATTGCCGCAAGCCACCTTGCGGGTCGCATCAGGCTTGACCCACTGGATCACTGAAAACGCGAAAAGCACGCGCGCATTTTTAAAACGCGTGAACGAAGTTGCGCCACTTACAGTTACTTTGCAAGAGATGCAAATCACCGAACTGCCTCGCGAAGTTCATAAAAAAGGCGACCACCAAGGCGAGTTTGACGCTAAGCCCTTGCTTGCGATGGCATTGAAAGGCAATGACATGGGTTTGGTCAGCGAAGCAGGCATGCCAGCGGTGGCCGACCCAGGGTCTTCTGTCGTATCAGCTGCACACCAACTGGGAATTCGGGTCGTTCCTTTGGTGGGCCCCGTATCGTTGCTGCTGGCCTTGGCTGCCAGTGGATTGAATGGACAAAACTTCGCCTTCGTTGGCTATCTACCGCAAGACAGTGCTGCGCGCTTGCAACGCATACACGAACTTGAAGCGCTGGCCATGAAAACCGGTCAAACCCAACTATTCATTGAAACGCCCTATCGCAACAAAGCTTTGTGGGAGACGCTGCTTAAAGGTTTGCAAACTAACACACGACTAGCCCGCGCCAGTGGCCTGACATTGCCAACCATGGATGTGAAGT
>DDYJ01000084.1 GCA_002347905.1 Comamonadaceae bacterium UBA2237
GGTAAATTTACCAAGTTCTATGCTGAGTTCGGCGCTGTTCTAAAAGAAGGATTAGGCGAAGACTTCAGCAACAAAGACAAGATCGCCAAACTCTTGCGCTTTGCCAGCACCACCAGCGATACCGTCAGTGTTTCTTTTGCGGACTACAAAGCCCGTATGAAAGAAGGCCAAGAAGCAATCTACTACATCACGGCAGATACATTGGCCGCCGCCAAGAACAGCCCACAACTCGAAGTCTTCCGCAAAAAAGGCATCGAGGTGTTGTTGATGACAGACCGCGTAGACGAATGGGCCTTGAACTTCTTAAACGAATTCGATGGCACACCGTTGCAGTCAGTAGCCAAAGGTGCTGTCGATTTAGGCAAGTTGCAAGACGAGGCCGAGAAAAAGGCAGCGGAAGATGCAGCAGAAACCTTCAAACCCATCTTGGCCAAACTCAAAGAAGCCCTCAAAGACAAAGCAGAAGACGTGCGGGTGACCACACGCTTGGTGGACTCACCTGCTTGCTTGGTTGTGAAAGACCATGGCATGTCGATGCAACTCGCGCGCATGCTCAAGCAAGCGGGACAAGAGGCTCCTGAAGTCAAACCCGTATTGGAAGTGAACGCAGAGCATGCATTGGTGAAGAAACTCAGCGCCGACGCCAACCCGCATTTCCACGATTTGGCGCATATCTTGTTTGACCAAGCCTTGCTCGCAGAAGGCGGCTTGCCTGAAGACCCAGCTGCTTATGTGAAGCGGGTGAATGCATTGCTCGTTTAAACCACCAATGTGGGCGCTTGCATCGCCTCGCATTGTTCTTCGAGCATATGGATTTGGCCAGCCCAGTAGTCGCTGCTGCCAAACCATGAGAAATGTTGCACAAACGCCGGGTCATCCCGGCGTCTTGCTAACCACGCGCTGTAGTGGATCAAACGCAAGGTGCGCAAAGGCTCTATCAACGCTAGTTCAGCGCGATTGAGTTCACGCATTTGTTCATACCCGTCTAGCAAGACACTCAATTGGTAGGTTTGTTGTTTTCGGTCGCCACTGATGAGCATCCACAAGTCTTGGATGGCAGGTCCCATACGCGCGTCATCCAAGTCCACAAAATGCGGACCACCATTGGCTTTGTCAGTCGGCGTCCATAAGATATTGCCGGGATGGCAATCGCCGTGCAGGCGAATCATCTGGCTGGGATGTGATGCAAAAACATCTTTCGCAATGGCTATCGCTTTGTCACACCAAGACGTCCAGATAGCTTGTTGGTCTAGGGGAATCATGTTGTTTTCTAAAAGCCAATCGCGTGAATCAATTGCAAAGGTTTCTAGATTCAATGTGGGGCGCGTTGAGAAAGCCTTCTTCTGACCCACACTGTGTATGCGGGCAATAAAACGCCCTATCCACTCCAACACCTCTTCGTCATCCAATTCAGGCATGCGGCCACCACGACGTGGACTCACGCTGAATGCAAAGCCAGCAGCATGGTGCAAGGTATTGCCGTGAAGTACCAGAGGACCCACCACTGGAATTTCCTCAGCCATTAACTCTGCTGCAAATGCATGCTCTTCTAGTATTTGTGCATCGCTCCAACGCTCAGGCCTATAAAACTTAGCAACCATTGCTTGGCCATCATCGAGCATGACTTGGTAGACGCGGTTCTCATAGGAACTCAAGGCCATCATCCTTCCGTCGACTGCGANNNNTGCACTTGTTGTGTCTTTTTTATCTTCTGCATCTCTTGCATTTTGTGCATTTGCCAGCGCCTGTGCATCTTCTTCTTGTTGAACAGCGTGGCGCAAAGCTTCGATAGCCTGCTGCATTTCTGCGACTTCCAAAATCCCCTTATTCGCAGGATCTTTGCCAATGATGCGCAAGATTTGCCTGCCATTGGGTTCGAGCATGATGAGATCTGCAGTTGCCTTTGATTTAAATTTATAGAGCATGGTGTGATTGTGCGCGTATCTGTATTGCGACTAACTATTTAGAAGCTTATCTACCAATTGATGGAATGCATCAGGCTTTTCAAACATTACCCAGTGTCCGGCATCGGCCACTATTTGAAATGAATCTAAACGGTGCAAAACTTCTGGTATTCGCTGCAAAGTATTTTTGTAGAGCGTATCTTTTGCGCCCCAGATGCCGTGCACAGGGCATGTCCATCGGTCTTGCAAACCCAAGAGTACATCGGTTCTAGCGATGCGGCGTTTTCGTAAACGGTCTCTACTGACGTTATGGATTTGTAAATCTATGACTTCTTCGCTTGCGCTACTTTCATGCGCAAACATCATCGACATCAAGTTGTGACGGTGGACAGCACGCTGTTGCTGCGCGTCCATGTTGGGCGTCATTCCGCGCATAGGTAGAGACTTTTCAAACAAGCCCAGCGCTGGTATTCCCACCATGATCATTTGCTTGAAAAGCTTCGGTTCCTCTGCCGCTAACAAGCCTGCAGTCAAACCGCCGAATGAAAAACCTATTAAGTCGACTGCTTGGCCTTCAAATGCATGGTGCAGCACTTCGCCAACATAGGGCGCCAAGGAATCTGCATCACTGACATGCGGAGGCAAAGCAGAGTCACCACAGCCGGGTAAATCCAAGGCCCACACACAGCGTGTTTTCGCTAAGTGCTGCACGTTGCGCACCCAATGCGTCCAACTGCCAGAACCACCGTGCAACAGCACCAAAGGTGTTGCGTTGTTTGCATGTTCATGGCCCCATACATGCCACACCACGTCACCCCATGCATGGCTTTGCACCTTGCATTGCGCGTGTTGTTGTGCATGTGCAATCAATGGCATGTATGTCTTTGCTCCATGAAAAATGCCCACTGAAACAGCGGGCATTGAACATCCTGAGACATAGTTA
>DDYJ01000111.1:0-130 GCA_002347905.1 Comamonadaceae bacterium UBA2237
ACCATTGGATTGGCTTGGACACCGTAGAGGCTTTTACCAAAGCCCATCCAGAAGTGACAGTGCATCTATACGAGGCCGACCACGGCTTTAATTGCGACCACCGTGGGTCATACCAAAAGGCCTCCGCCGA
>DDYJ01000111.1:175-4439 GCA_002347905.1 Comamonadaceae bacterium UBA2237
GCTAAACTCCCAAAATGCTCTGGATTAAATCGTTTCATATTATTTTTGTGGCCAGCTGGTTCGCCGGCTTGTTTTATTTGCCGCGCATTTTTGTCAATCTGGCCATGGTGCCGCCGGAGTCGGTGTCAGAAGAGCAGCGCTTGCTGCTGATGGCGCGCAAACTCATGCGCTTCACCACACTGTTGATGATTCCCGCTTTGGTGTTGGGTTTGGTTTTGTGGCTGGTCTATGGCATTGGCCAAGGCGAGGGTAATGGCTGGATGCACGCCAAACTGACTTTGGTGGTGTTGGCCATTGGTTACCACCATATGTGTGGCGCCATGCTGCGCAAGTTCGAAGCCCACGCCAACCAAAAAAGCCATGTGTGGTTTCGCTGGTTCAACGAATTGCCCGTGGTGTTACTGACCCTCACCGTGATTTTGGTGGTCGTCAAACCTTTCTAAGCGCTACGCCCTATGCGACAAACTTCTGCTTGGCCGATGTCGCATATTTACCTAGCGCTCATCGTCTACGCCAGCCTTTACCCGTTTGACCAATGGCGCGACCAAGGCATTTTTACCTGGGCATTTTTGAGTGCGCCGTGGCCAAAATACTGGACTGGCTTTGACGTCACATCCAATGTTCTAGGCTACGCACCGCTGGGGTTCTTGTGGGGCTTGAGTGCGATGCGCATGGGCTGGGGGCGCAGCGCTATTGTGTTGAGTACCTGTGCGGCAGCTGTTGTTTCGTTGCTGATGGAAGGCATACAAAGTTACTTGCCTTCCCGTGTTCCTTCATTGGTAGATTTTTTGCTCAATGTATTGGGCGCTTGGCTGGGCGCTTGCCTGTCTAGTGGTATGGAGCAAATGGGCTTGCTCTACCGATGGAGCCAGTTTCGTAAGCGTTGGTTTGTACGCGATGCGCATTTCGCCTTGGTCTTGATGGCGGTATGGCCGCTGGCGCTTTTGTTTCCAGTGGCAGTACCTTTTGGCTTGGGCCAAGTGTGGGAGCGCGTCGAAGACGCGTTGACCTACGCCTTGGACGGAACCGCTTTCGAGCAATGGATTCCCATGCGTTCGTTTGAACTCGAACCTTTGTTGCCTGGCGCAGAGTTGTTGTGCGTCGTACTTGGGTTTTTGATTCCATGCCTACTGGGTTTTGGTGTGATTCGGCAATTTGGCCAGCGGCTGTTTTACATGCTGGTGGTATTGGCTTTTGGGCTTGGTGTGAGCGCCTTGTCGGCAGCGTTGAGCTACGGCCCCAGCCATGCTTGGAGTTGGATGGACGTGCCTGTGTTCTGGGGCTTGGTTTGCGGTTGCGTGCTGAGCTTTTTTTTCGTGATGCTGTCTGCGCGCACATGTTGGGTGTTTTTAATGCTTGCATTGCTGGTGCAGCAAAGCGTCTTGAACCAATCGCCGGAGAGTGCCTACTTCGCGCAAACCCTGCAGACGTGGGAGCAGGGCCGGTTTATTCGCTTCAATGGATTGGTGCAGTGGCTTGGATGGCTGTGGCCTTACACCGTTTTGTTGTATGCGATCTCGCGTTTAACTGCTTCAAGCCATGACGACGCCCACGAAATTTAGAATGACCCCATGACAAAAGACGCCTATTACAAACACCATATTTTTTTCTGCTTGAACCAACGCGAGTCGGGCGAGTCTTGTTGCGCAGACCAAGGTGCGCAAGAGGCTTTTGCGCATTGCAAGTCGCAAGTCAAAGCGGCCGGACTTGCGGGTGCAGGTGGCGTGCGCGTCAACAAAGCTGGTTGTTTAGACCGGTGCGCGGGCGGTCCCGTCGCGGTGGTGTACCCAGAAGGTGTTTGGTACACCTTTGTCGACCATGCCGATATCGACGACATTGTCAAAAGCCATCTGAAAAACGGCCAAGTGGTCGAGCGCCTGCGCTTGCGCCCCGATGTTGGCCGATGAATTCGCAAACCCAACGTATCACTTGGCGCGGAGAAGCTGGCGCCATTGAGGGTCTGTTAGACCAACCCGAAGGCGCTGCACGCGGTGTTGCGGTGGTGGCGCATCCCCATCCGCTTTTTGGCGGAACCATGGACAACAAAGTTGTGCAAACCTTAGCGCGGGCATTCGTGCAATGCGGTTGGACGGTCGCACGTTTTAATTTCCGTGGGGTGGGTGCATCAGAGGGCGCACATGATGCGGGTGCCGGTGAGGCCAAAGATTTTTTGGCAGTTGTCGAGCAGTCGGCGCCCACGGGTGCTTTGGCGATTGCAGGGTTTTCTTTTGGTTCTTTTGTTGCCAGCCATGCCATCCAATCCCTCTGGGAACAACGTGACATCGAGAAAATTGTTTTTGTAGGCACGGCTACAGAACGCTTGGCGGTGGCTGATGTGCCAGCAGCTTTGCATGAAAAAACGTTGGTCGTGCACGGCGAACAAGACGACACGGTGTCGCTGGCATCCGTGATGGATTGGGCCCGTCCACAAAGCTTGCCCGTCTTGGTCGTGCCGGGTGGCGGACATTTCTTTCATGGACAATTGCCGCTCTTGAAAAGTTTAGTGGTGCGGCATTTGAGTGCTTAGGCTGAGTGCTCTGGCATAGTGCCCAGGCAGTTTCAATTTGCTCCGCAACTGCTAAGCGCGTTAAGGCGATCACTTTGTACATGCTGCGACTCCGCGCTGCGCGCTTTATGTCGCTCGCAGCATGCACAAAGCGCTCACCTTGACGAACTGTAGGGCGGACACACCAACGAAGTCTGTGCGCACAAGCCTTGTTCAAGCCATTGTTTAAAAAGATAGCTATGCCCAATACTTTGAGTTCTTGGATTACCCGATACGCGCTCTGCGCTTTGCTGTCGGTGTGTTGCATTGCGCAAGCGCAAGTTCAAGCACCCTCGGTAGCTCCCCAAGCTCCCTCGCTGGCGCCCCAAGCCCCTGAAATTGCTGCACATGCTTATTTACTGGTCGATGTCACTGCGCAACAAGTGCTGGCGCAATCGAATGCGGATCAACCGGTAGAGCCTGCCTCATTGACCAAGTTGATGTCTGCCTACTTGGTGTTCCAGGCGCTCAAGGCCAAAAAAATCACGCTCGAGCAAACCATGCCTGTGAGCGAGCGCGCATGGAAGATGCAAGGCTCGCGCATGTTTATCGATCCCAAGATGCAAGTGCCCGTGCTGGACTTGATCAAAGGCATGATCGTTCAGTCGGGCAATGACGCAACTATCGTGCTGGCTGAAGGCGTGGGCGGCACCGTGGAGCATTTTGTGGAGATGATGAATGCCCAAGCCAAAACGCTGGGCATGAAAAACACGGGCTACAAAAACCCAGAGGGTTTGACGGTTCCTGGTCACATCACCACGGCCAAAGACCTCAGCATTTTGGCCACCCGTTTGATGCAAGACTTTCCTGAGTTCGTGGGCTATTACGCCATCAAGCAGTACCGTTATCCAGGCACGCCCGCGGCTAACCAAAACAACCGCAATTTGTTGTTGTTTCGTGACCCCAGCGTTGACGGGTTGAAGACCGGACACACCGATGCTGCTGGTTTTTGTTTGATTGCAACTGCCAAGCGCGACGCGCCCGGCGTGGGTTCGCGCCGCTTGTTGTCGATCGTGCTCGGTGCGTCAAGCGAAAACGCGCGGGCGGCTGAATCACAAAAACTTCTCAATTGGGGCTACACCGCTTATGAGGCTGTCAAATTGTTCGATGCGTCTCAGCCTGTGGTCAGCCCCTTGGTTTGGAAGGGTCAGTCCAATGTGGCCAAGCTTGGACGTTTTCAGCCTATCGTGGTGGCCATTCCTGCTGGCGCTTTAAGCCGGGTGCAAACCCAAGTGGCCAGACCTGAGCCCATGGTGGCGCCTTACCAGCGCGGGCAAACGGTGGGTTCTTTGAAAGTGAACTTGGACCAACAGCCTTGGGTCGACGTGCCATTGGTCGTCCTGGAGGCGGTGGAACAGGCCGGCTGGGTGGGGCGCACCTGGGACGCTCTGCGACTTTGGGTGAAGTAGCCCAAAAGTTCGCCATTTTCGGCATATTTGCCACCCTCCATTGATCCTGATACACTAGAAGGCTTTTCGGTCGCTTCAGCGATGGAGTGACCGTTTTCTTTTATTCAAACGTTTAGGGACGTTTTTCAATGCCAACCATTAACCAATTGGTGCGTCAGGGGCGCGAGGTCGAAACGATCAAGTCCAAGAGCCCAGCGATGCAGAACTCGCCACAACGCCGCGGCGTTTGTACGCGCGTCTACACCACGACGCCAAAAAAACCAAACTCAGCCTTGCGTAAAGTTGCCAAAGTGCGCTTGACCAACGGTTT
>DDYJ01000111.1:4445-5273 GCA_002347905.1 Comamonadaceae bacterium UBA2237
TTGCAAGGCGTGAAAGACCGCAAGCAGTCACGTTCTAAGTACGGCGCGAAGCGTCCTAAGAAAGCTTAATTGTTTTCGGCCCTCGCTTTAATAGCTAAGGCCCAAAGCCCCGCGAGGCTCTAAAGCGCAAACGGTGTTTTGGTCGTCAGGCAGACGGCGCAAAACGAAGTGACCCGAAGCATCCGATCGTGGATGTGGGTCGAGTAAGTGAAAGCCATGATGGCTTTCGCGGTGTTCGAAAGAATGCCAACTGAAGCAAATATGAGGTGAAACCATGCCACGTCGTCGCGAAGTCCCTAAACGTGAAATCCTGCCCGATCCAAAGTACGGAAACGTTGAACTCTCTAAGTTCATGAACGTCATCATGGAAGGCGGCAAAAAAGCTGTCGCTGAGCGCATCATTTACGGTGCCCTTGAGCAAATCGAACAAAAATCTGGCAAAGATCCCTTGGAGTTGTTCTCCGTCGCGATCAACAACGTCAAGCCGATGGTCGAGGTGAAATCCCGTCGCGTCGGTGGTGCCAACTACCAAGTTCCTGTCGAAGTGCGCCCTGTGCGTCGCTTGGCCTTGTCTATGCGTTGGCTCAAAGAAGCCGCTCGCAAGCGTGGCGAAAAATCTATGGCCCTGCGTTTGGCTAACGAATTGCTCGAAGCCTCTGAAGGCCGCGGCGGCGCCATGAAAAAGCGTGATGAAGTTCACCGCATGGCCGAAGCCAACAAAGCATTCAGCCACTTCCGCTTCTAATTTCAAAGGTAATCTGTCATGGCTCGCAAGACCCCTATTGAGCGCTACCGCAACATTGGTATTTCCGCGCACATCGATGCCGG
>DDYJ01000111.1:5309-7604 GCA_002347905.1 Comamonadaceae bacterium UBA2237
TGGAGCAAGAGCAAGAGCGTGGTATCACCATCACCTCTGCTGCGACCACCTGTTTCTGGAAGGGCATGGACGGCTCACTCGAAGACCACCGCATCAACATCATTGACACCCCTGGACACGTGGACTTCACGATTGAAGTCGAGCGTTCTATGCGCGTCTTGGACGGCGCTTGCATGGTCTACTGCGCTGTGGGTGGCGTACAACCTCAGTCTGAAACTGTTTGGCGTCAAGCGAACAAATACAAAGTGCCACGTTTGGCATTCGTGAACAAGATGGACCGTACGGGTGCCAACTTCTTCAAAGTAGTTGACCAAATGAAGTTGCGCTTAAAAGCCAACCCTGTGCCTATCGTGATCCCGATCGGCGCTGAGGACAACTTCACTGGCGTGGTCGATCTGCGCAAGATGAAGGCCATCATTTGGGACGAAGCGTCTCAGGGCATGAAGTTCACTTTTGAAGAAATCCCTGCCAATTTGGTGGAGCTTGCCAAAGAGTGGCGCGAAAAGATGGTCGAAGCTGCTGCCGAAGCCTCTGAAGAGCTGATGAACAAGTACCTCGAAGAAGGCGACTTGACGGAAGAAGAAATCACGCAAGGTTTGCGTATTCGCACCATCAACAGCGAAATCCAACCCATGTTGTGCGGCACTGCGTTTAAGAACAAAGGTGTTCAGCGCATGTTGGACGCGGTGTTGGAATTGATGCCTTCCCCCTTAGACGTGAAAGCCATCAAGGGCTTTGACGAAGAAGAGAAAGAAATCACCCGCAAAGCGGATGACGAAGAGAAGTTCTCTGCTTTGGCATTCAAGTTGATGACCGACCCATTCGTGGGTCAGCTTACTTTTGTGCGCGTTTACTCTGGCGTTCTAAAAAAGGGCGACACCGTATTCAACTCGGTGCGCGGCAAGAAAGAACGTATCGGTCGTATCGTGCAAATGCACGCCAACAACCGTGAAGAAGTCGACGAAATCCGTGCTGGTGACATCGCTGCTTGCGTGGGTTTGAAAGACGTCACGACTGGCGAAACCTTGTGTGACCCGAATGCAGTGATTACCTTGGAGCGCATGGTCTTCCCTGACTCTGTGATTCGTCAGGCGGTTGAGCCCAAGAGCAAGGCCGACCAAGAAAAAATGGGTATGGCGCTGTCACGTTTGGCGGCTGAAGACCCCTCTTTCCGCGTGCAAACCGACGAAGAATCTGGCCAGACCATCATCGGTGGTCAGGGCGAATTGCACCTTGAAATTATTGTCGACCGCATGAAGCGCGAATTCGGCGTGGAAGCCAATGTGGGCAAGCCACAAGTGGCTTATCGCGAAACCATCCGCAAGGAAGTGGCCGAGGCTGAAGGCAAGTTTGTGCGTCAGTCCGGCGGTAAAGGTCAGTACGGACACGTGGTGCTCAAAATCGAACCCCAAGAACCAGGCAAAGGCTTTGAGTTTGTGGACGCGATCAAAGGTGGTGTGGTTCCACGCGAATACATCCCTGCTGTTGAAAAAGGCGTGGTCGAGGCTTTGGGCCAAGGCGTGTTGGCAGGCTATCCTGTAGTGGACGTCAAAGTCACCTTGCACTTTGGTTCATACCACGACGTGGACTCCAACGAATTGGCGTTCAAGATGGCCGCAATTTTTGGTTTCAAAGAAGGTTGTCGTAAAGCCAACCCAGTGATCTTGGAGCCCATGATGGCCGTGGAAGTTGAAACACCCGAAGACTATGCTGGTAACGTGATGGGCGATTTGTCCTCGCGCCGTGGCATGGTGCAAGGCATGGAAGACATGGTTGGTGGTGGCAAAGCCATCAAGGCAGAGGTGCCGTTATCAGAAATGTTTGGCTACTCGACCACGCTGCGTTCGCTCACCCAGGGCCGGGCAACCTATTCGATGGAGTTCAAGCAATACGCCGAAGCGCCTAAGAATGTGGCCGAGGCTGTGATTTCATCGCGAACCAAATAAGACTGGTTTTTGATCGAATTTCAGCTGATAAATTTATTTAAACGATTTTAACGATCTGGTTATTGGAGCATAAGCATGGCGAAAGGCAAGTTTGAGCGGACCAAGCCGCATGTGAATGTGGGGACGATTGGTCACGTGGATCATGGCAAGACGACGTTGACGGCGGCGATCACGACGGTGCTGTCATCGAAGTTTGGTGGTGAGGCGAAGGCCTACGACCAGATTGACGCGGCGCCGGAGGAGAAGGCGCGAGGGATCACGATTAACACGGCGCATGTGGAGTATGAGACCAAGGCGAGGCACTATGCGCATGTGGACTGCCCGGGGCACGCTGACTATGTGAAGAACA
>DDYJ01000069.1 GCA_002347905.1 Comamonadaceae bacterium UBA2237
CCCGTGCCTATATAGCCAAGTACCAAGGGATCCCAGTTGCGAACATAGTTCGCATGACCAGGAGGGATCCAAGTAACCGCATTAGGAAATGCATCTTGCATATGGGCGTTCCCGCCACAGTGATCGCTATGCAAGTGTGTATTGATAATGGATGTAAGAGGGCGGCCGTTGAGTTGGTGGTTCACCAAATCCAAAGTCTGCGGCGCGTGTGTGTGGTAGCCCGTGTCAATTAATATGGCTTGCTCTTTATCGATTAACAATGCGTTGTTGCTAGATAACCATCCGCGCTGGAAAAAATGAACACCCTCAGGAAGCCTGATCAACCCGTTGCTAACCATGGATATTAGACTTCGAAAGCTTTAAGCGTGCGTACGCAACTCACGCCGCAATACTTTCCCCACATTGGTCTTAGGCAGCTCATCTCTAAACTCAATATATTTAGGCTGTTTATAACCAGTTAAATTTTGCTTGCAATAACGTGAAACATCGTCTTCTGTCAGTGTCACATCGTTACGCACAACAAAAACTTTGATGGCTTCACCCTGCTTGTCATCGAGGACGCCTACCGCAGCACACTCCACAACGCCAGGACAAAGCGAAATCACATTTTCTAATTCATTAGGAAATACATTGAAACCACTGACCAAAATCATGTCCTTCTTGCGGTCAACAATTCGTGTGAACCCTTTCTCGTCCATCACGGCGATATCGCCTGTACGCATAAATCCATCCGCAGTAAAAGCTTTGTGCGTTTCATCGGGTTGTTGGTAATAACCAACCATCACATTCGGTCCTTTGATGCACAGTTCACCCACTTCACCGTAGGGAAGGTTGTTGCCAGCATCATCCTTGATGGCGATATCAATGCTGGGAAGCGGCAACCCAATCGAACCGCTAAAAGTGGTCGCCGTGACTGGATTGTTGGTACCAATGGCAACCGTCTCGCTCATACCCCAACCTTCCACCATCGCGGAACCCGTCACCTCTTGCCAGCGTTTGGCGGTGCCTTCAGAAGCGGCCATACCGCCTGCTTGTGACACGCACAAATGTGAAAAATCGAGAGACTTGAAATGCGGATGCTGCAGCAACGCGTTAAAAAGTGTGTTGACAGCTGGGAACAAATGGAACGGTCGTTTTTTAAGAACATCCACAAACTTATCAATATCGCGTGGATTGGGAATCAGCGTCATATAAGACCCCCATTGCACACTCAAAAAGCAAAGTATCAAAGCGAAGATGTGATAGAGCGGCAAGGCCGTGATGCAATTAATTTTGGAGACGTCGCCGATACGCAAAACAGCCGGCGTAAACCAAGCCTGCGCTTGCAAAATAGCAGCGATCACGTTGTTATGCGTTAAGACCGCGCCCTTAGATAGTCCTGTGGTGCCCCCCGTGTATTGCAAGAATGCTGGGTCATCCCGTGTTTGCATAGAAGGCTTCAGTGAATACTTACCGCCTTCTTCCAACACGTCGTTGAACGCAATCAGGACGCGCGACTTATCAGAAGCAGTTTTACGAGGAAGTTTGTAAGCGGGAACCATACGCGCAAGATGGCGTACGGCAAAAGTGATCCAACGTCCAAACCAGAAACCCAGCATATCGCCCATAGAGGCGATCACCACGTTTTCAATTGGCGTGTCTTGGATAACTTCCTCGAGCGTGTGCGCAAAATTCTCCAGAATCACAATGGTTGTGGCACCTGAGTCGCACAACTGGTGTTTCAATTCACGTGCGGTGTAGAGAGGGTTGACATTCACACACACAAAACCGGCACGCAAAATGGCAGACATCGTGACGGCAAACTGGGGCACATTGGGCAGCATGATGGCCACGCGGGCACCTGCGGGTAGACCTAAATGTTGCAACCAAGCGCCCATGCTGGCTGAGGCTTGGTCCACTTCACCGTAGGTCATCCAGCGATCCATACAAACGGAAAACGGCGAGCTAGCGTTCTTTTTAAAAGAAGTTTCCAGGAGATGGGCTAAGTTGCGAAAACTAGAGGTGTCGATTTCGTGGGGAACGCCAGCTGGATATGCGTCTAACCAAGGTTTTTGTGTTGTAAAAGTCATATCCGTCCATTTTCAGTTGTTCAGAGCAGCGCCAGCATCGGTAATGTCCCGATTCGCGGACATAAATTGACAAACCTAGGGAAAACCCCAAAGTAAGTCAGTGGAATTTTTTCAAAGGCTCATCAATACGCTAGAAGTCAAAGGTCGCCACTCATGCATGGGCTATGCTTCACATTTGGTAAATTAAGTGGCTGCAAGCTACTACACGTGTGACAGACTCACCTTCTTCAAACTCCCAGCATCAAGAGACTGGCAGCAGCCTTTGGCAACGGTTCATACACCGCATCCGCCCAAAGCCCAATAGCAGCGAAGCACTGCACCAAGTTTTTGCTGACGCTGAAGACAACCAAGTCATAGGCGCAGAAAGTCGCATCATGCTCGAAGGCGTTTTGCGCATGGCCGAATTGACGGCTGGCAAGGTTATGGTGGCAGCAGCACGCATGGACTTGATCCATATTGACGCCTCGCTTGACGAAACCATGCACCAAGTCATTGACACGGCGCACTCCCGTTTCCCTGTATATGAGGGCGAACGCGACAACATCATCGGTATTTTGCTGGCCAAAGATCTACTCAAGCTGCAACGCGCGCCTGCTCTAAACATTCGCACCTTATTGCGTCCCCCCGTGTTTATTCCGGAGAGCAAAGGTCTGAACGACTTGTTGCGCGATTTTCGAAATACCCGCAACCATATGGCTCTGGTGGTTGACGAATTTGGACGTGTTGCTGGACTCATAACCATCGAAGACGTTTTGGAACAAATCGTCGGCGACATNNGGAAGCTTTCGCGTCAGCGGAGATACCGCCATAGAGCGTGTCGAGGAAGCATTCGAAACCCCCATCTTTACCCCTGACGAAGCAGAGCCGCAAGAAAACCGCTTCGACACCATTGGCGGCTTTATTGCACACGCCATGGGGCACGTGCCTAGGCGTGGCGAGTTCTTCGAGATCAACGGCTTGCGCTTCCAGGTCTTGCTGACCAAAGCTGGCGCCGTCAAATGGTTCAAGGTATTTGCAGTGCAAGCAAAATCCAGCAACTCGTCCAACCAAAACGACAAAGCGCCGTAATGCAAACGGCAACGCCTCGCCACTGGCAAAACTTTGCAATCTATGCGTTGTTGGGAATTGCCGGTGTCTTGCAAGCCTTTGCCTTGGCATGGCCTTTTGAAGGCGCCTCTTACGGGCAGCCCATTGCAGCGCTACAACTCACCAGCCTTGCCGTATTGGCTGCAGTGATCGACCGAAGTAGCAGTGTGAAACAAGCTTTTTTGCAGGCGTGGGTTTTTGCAGGCGCATGGTTGGCGGGCACTTTTTGGTGGCTGTTTATATCAATGCATATTTACGGCGAGATGCCCGCACCATTAGCGGCGGCGGCCGTCGCCCTGCTAGCTATTGCCTTAGCCTTGTATTACGCATTGGCTGGCGCTGTCTATCGCCGTTGGTGCTATCAGGGGCAAAGCGTTTTCACCCGCGCTGTGTCATTTGCTGCACTATGGATGCTCGCTGAGTTACTGCGGGCCACCTTGTTTACGGGATTCCCGTGGGGCGCTATTGGATACGCACATGTGGACAGCCCGCTTCGCCACTGGTTGCCGTGGGTGGGAATTTACGGCGTCAGCGCATTGGCTGCATTTGCCTGTATGTTGGTCACTGCCAAACCTGCTGAGCATGCAGACAGATCGTCGATTTGGATATGGGCCTTGCGTTTGGCGGTGCTTGTCGGGCTGGTAACCACTTGGTCGACAGCCAATACCCAACAAGCTGCAGACAGCCAAGACACATCGCAGCAACCATTGAAAGTGGCCCTGGTGCAGGGCAATGTGCCGCAAGACCTCAAATTTGGAGCCGCAATCCCGCAAGCGATTGCCGACTATCGCCAAGCGCTACTGGCCAACACCGCAGACTTTATGGCACTGCCTGAAACAGCTTTACCAGTGTTGGTAGATAACTTACCCGAGCACTTTTGGAATGAGCTCAAGCAACATTTTGCCAACCACCAACAACTCGCTTTGATCGGTGTGCCCATGCGTGCAGCAGGCTCCAGCACACAAGGGCAACTCACCAATTCAGCCATGGCCTTGATGCCCAGCGCGTCCGCTACGAACTACCGCTACGACAAGCACCACCTTGTCCCGTTCGGAGAGTTTGTGCCTCCCATGTTTCGTTGGTTTGTCGACCTGATGCGTATTCCGCTAGGAAGCTTTGGACGCGGTGCTTTGGGGCAACCTCTCTTGGAGTTCAAAGGGGAGCGCATCGCCACCAATATTTGTTACGAAGATTTGTTCGGCGAAGAAATCGCGCAAAGCTTTTCTGACCCAGAGCATTCCCCCACGCTGATGATCAACCTCAGCAACATTGCATGGTTTGGCAACACCGTAGCAATAGACCAGCACTTGCACATCTCCCGCGCGCGGGCGATGGAGTTGGGGCGGCCTATGTTACGTGCCACCAATACGGGTGCTACGGCCATCATCGACGCGCAAGGCGTTGTCACGCATCGACTCGCCAGCGGCGTTCAAGGCGTTTTATCAGGTGAAGTAAGAGGCGTTCATGGTGCACTCACACCCTATGCCCTATGGGCTAGCAAACTGGGTCTATTGCCGCTGTGGCTTTTGGGTATAGCCACCGTGCTAACCGTGGCTGCTTTGACGCACCGTGGCAGACACGGGCGTAGACGCTTCGGCCCTTAAAATTCACACAAAAATACACACCGCTAGGTTTCATGCTGACTTTCCAACAAATTATTCTCAAACTCCAGTCTTATTGGGGTGAACATGGTTGTGCCTTGTTGCAACCCATTGACATGGAAGTCGGCGCTGGCACCTCGCATACCGCCACTTTTTTGCGTGCTTTAGGCCCAGAACCTTGGAAAGCTGCCTATGTACAACCGAGCCGTCGTCCCAAGGACGGCCGCTATGGCGAGAACCCCAACCGCTTGCAGCACTACTACCAATACCAAGTCGTCTTGAAGCCTGCTCCTAGCAATATCTTGGAGTTGTATCTAGGCTCCCTCGAAGCCCTCGGTTTCGACCTCAAAAAAAACGACATCCGTTTTGTAGAAGACGATTGGGAAAACCCCACGCTGGGGGCCTGGGGCTTGGGCTGGGAAGTCTGGTTAAACGGCATGGAAGTGACGCAATTCACTTACTTCCAGCAAGTTGGTGGCATCAACTGCAAACCCATTACCGGCGAGATCACCTATGGACTCGAGCGCCTCGC
>DDYJ01000205.1:0-2277 GCA_002347905.1 Comamonadaceae bacterium UBA2237
ATGCTCGAAGTGCGCAACAAAATGAAAGCCAAAGAAGCCAAAGGCGGCAAAAAAACTTTGCTCTTAGGCCCTAACTGCCCAGGCCTCATCACGCCAGACGAAATCAAAATTGGCATCATGCCCGGACACATCCACCGCAAAGGACGCATCGGCGTTGTGTCGCGCTCTGGCACATTGACCTATGAAGCCGTGGCTATGTTGACCGAAGTAGGTTTGGGTCAGTCCAGTGCAGTCGGTATTGGTGGAGACCCTATCAATGGCTTAAAACACATCGATGTGATGAAGGCGTTTAATGACGATCCTGACACCGACGCTGTCATCATGATTGGGGAAATCGGTGGTCCTGATGAAGCAGACGCCGCACAGTGGTGCAAAGCCCATATGAAAAAACCAATCGTCGGCTTCATCGCTGGTGTCACCGCACCTCCCGGTAAACGCATGGGCCATGCGGGTGCTTTGATCTCTGGTGGTGCGGATACGGCAGATGCCAAGCTTGCCATCATGGAAGAGTGTGGTTTCATCGTGACACGCAATCCATCAGAGCTGGGGAAGTTACTCAAGGCACAATTGAAGTAACTTTAAAAATAACGGAGAGCACATGGAATTTTTGCAAGGATTTGAGAACCCAGAGTTTTGGGTTGGATTGTTGAAAATCATTTGGATCAATATCTTGCTCTCAGGCGATAACGCTGTTGTGATCGCTTTGGCTGCGCGCGGCTTGCCACCCGAACAACAACGTAAAGCAATTCTTTTTGGTTCTGGCGCTGCTGTGGTGCTGCGTATAGGATTGACCATCATTGCTGCATGGCTGATGGCGTTGCAAGGCTTGCAAATTGTGGGCGGCTTGTTATTGCTTTGGATCGGCGCGCAACTCCTGGCTGACGAAGAAGAAAGCGATGCTGATGCCAAAGAGCATGCGAACCTCATGTCTGCCGTCCGTACGATTTTGATTGCCGATTTGGTGATGAGCTTAGACAACGTCATCGGTGTCGCTGCTGCAGCAAAGGGGGACCAGGCCTTGTTGATCATCGGTTTGGCTATCAGCATTCCACTGGTAGTCTTTGGTAGCTCTATGATGATCAAGTTGATGGAGCGCTTTCCAGTCATCATTACTTTGGGTGCAGCGTTGATTGGCTGGGTAGGTGGCGAAACGATTGCAAGCGATGTGTTGCTCAAAGAGTTTGTTGCTGCTAACAGTTGGTTCCACTTTGCATGTTCTGTCGCCGGCGCAGTGGTTGTGATTTTGTGGGGTCGGCAAATGAATGCCAAATCCCAACCACAGGAAGACCAAGCGGCCTAGCATTTGACAGTTTGCTAATGCAAATTCAAACGAGCGGCTTAAACTCCCGCTCGTTTTTTTACGCGCAATACTTTCACAAATTGGCGGAGATGGTTTCTAGAATTGAATTTTTAATTTGTCTTGCTTTAAGCAGGACAGCTTTGAATCCACCAAAAGAGAAATAAATGAAAACATCCCTGCAAAAAGGCTTCACCTTGATTGAGATCATGATCGTCATCGCGATCATTGGCATATTAGCGTCCGTCGCCCTGCCTGCCTATCAAGACTACGTGGTGCGTGCGCGTGTCAGCGAAGGTTTGGCATTGGCAACAACCGCCAAAACAACAGTCATGGATGTTGTCAGCAATGGCAACGTTGCCGCTACGACAAACAATTACAAGGCCGACTACACATGGAGCGGTGCTACCAACAACATCAGTCTGATTGATATTGCCCCAGCAACAGGCGCAATCACCATCACGACAACGCCGGCGGCTGGTGGTGGCAAATTATTGTTAGTCCCTTTTACGGGTTCTGTTGCAAGCCCAACAGCGTTGCCCGCACCTGACGCTGCAAGCCCCATTGTCAATGGCAATGTGCAATGGAAGTGTTTGTCCAAGGGTGCAGCAACATTTGCAGGTGTTGTTGTGCCGACCGATGCACTTGAAAAAAAATATGCACCAAGCGAATGCAAATAAGTTGGTGACGATGTGTTGTTAATGAAAATCTAACCATGCAGATTTTCAAAAGCCCGCACTTGCTAGCCAACCGTTTGCTTCTCGTCGTGTGCTTGACGTTGCCGTGGCTCAACCCTTTCACAAGCGCACCATCGACCTCGGTAATTCCATTGCTGTTGAGTTGGATGCTCGCGGCATGTGCTTTACTGTTGGTGGTAGGTGAAGCACCTGCGTTGACCCACAACTTTTTGAACGCACAGCCAAACGCATTTCAAACTAAATGGGGGCTACTTCTGCTGGCTTGGTTTTGGGTGTTGGCAA
>DDYJ01000205.1:2322-4585 GCA_002347905.1 Comamonadaceae bacterium UBA2237
GTTTGCTGCATGGGTTATTGGCCGCGTGGCTACTTGCCGCATTGGTAAGTAGTGCGTTGGCAGTATTGCAATACCTAGATATGGCGCGTGAATTGTCGCCTTGGGTTAACCAACCGCGGGTGGGGGACGCATTTGCCAATTTAAGGCAACGTAACCAGTTTGCTTCACTCACCAGTATCGGTTTAGTTGCGTTGCTTGGCTGGGTGGCAACCGCGCCAAGCTTGTCGAGGCGTTATGTGGCGATGGCGTGGTGCGCGCTTGCATTACTGGCAGCAGGCTTAGCTTGCTCAGTGTCACGCACCGGTGCTGTGCAATGGATGGCCATAGTTGCCTTGGTGCTTGTATGGGCCTGGAAAGACCGACAGAAAGTCCATCCAGTGCTTTTACAACTTGCAATTGGATCTTTTTTATTGGTTGTCTTCTGGTCGCTAGTTTTGCCTTGGGTTGCCTTCGAGCGCAATGGGGTGATGGGGGCGAGTTTGCTATTGCGGGTAGCAGGACAAACACAAGACTATGCCGCTTGTGGTGGGCGACGCGTGCTGTGGAGCAATGTTTTGCAGATGCTGACGCAACGTCCGTGGTTTGGATGGGGTTTGGGCGAGACCGATTTCGCCCACTACAGCACCGATTACCAAAGCGTACGCTTTTGTGACTTGTTAGATAACGCGCACAACTTTCCCCTGCATCTGGCCTTAGAGTTTGGAATTCCATTTGCGCTGGCCTGTTGTGCATTTGCTGCGTATTACTTATACAAACAAGGTGAGTTACGAACATTCACACATGCGCAGCGCATAGGATTTGCAGTTTTTATCGTGCTTAGCTTGCACAGCATGCTTGAGTACCCGATGTGGTATGGCCCATTTCAAATTAGCTTAGGTTTGGCTTTGGGTTTATGGTCTAGTCGCAGTGAACACAGCCCCACAGAAGTGGCGGCTTCAATCCGCGCGCGCCAACAAATATTTCCCATGCTTGTATGTTGCGCTCTTTTCTTAGCTTGCCTGTACGCAGCATGGGATTACAACCGCGTAGCGCAAATCTATAGACAACCTGAAATGCGTGATGCTGCTTACCGAGACAATCCTATTCAGGCAGCCAGTCAATCATGGATATTCAAAAACCAAGTTGAATTTGCACGGCTGATGACCCAAAGCATCACACAAGAAAACGCGCAAGCAACTTACGACTTGGTTATGCGTGTATTGCATTACTCCCCTGAACCGCGTGTTGTTGAGCGGGCGGTTCAAAGCCTACGGTTATTGGGCAGAGACGCGGAGGCTGAAAATCTTGCAAATCGAATTCCAACCATTACGCCTCACAAATAAGACCCGTGTGTATTTGTAGGCGTTAAAGCTGCCATGGGGCGCACTCCGCTTAAACTCTGGCATGCTCTCCGCAATTTTGATCACGCGTAACGAAGCGCATAACTTAGAGGACTGCTTGGCCTCACTGCAAGGACTAGTCGATGAAATTGTGGTGGTGGACACACATAGCAGTGACGACACCGTCGCAATAGCCCATAAGTTTGGCGCTACAGTTTCACAACCCGACGGCTGGTCAGGCTTTGGCCCCCAAAAAAACCGCGCATTAGCACTTGCGACACACACATGGGTTTTGTCGATCGATGCAGATGAGCGGGTGACACCAGAATTAGCCGCAGAAATCAATCGCGTGATTGGAAGAACGAAGCGAGATGGCAACCATCCGAAAGCAGCAGAAAACCATTACGGTGCTTACGAGATTCCTCGGCAGTCTTGGTATTGCGGCAAATTTATTCAGCATTGCGGTTGGCGCCCAGACTATGTGTTGCGATTGTTTCGTAAAAGCGATGCGAAGTTCTCCGATGATTTGGTACATGAGCGCGTCATCACCAGTAACGCCATAGGACAACTTAAAAACCATTTGTTGCATTACAGCTACCTAGATTTTTCACAAGTTTTGGCCAAGGTTGAGGCTTACTCCAGTGCGTCTGCACAACAAGCATTTAGCCGCGGCGAGCGCGGTTCTATTCTTAAGGGCGTAGCACACGGTTTGTGGGCGTTTATCAGAACTTATGTTTTGCGTGCAGGGTTCTTGGATGGGGCGCAAGGCTTAGCGCTATCGATATCAAATGCGCAGACGAGTTATTACAAGTATGTGAAGTTGTGGGCGATGCAACAATCTGAAAATAAAAGAAGCTGATCAGTTATTTTCCGGCCACAAAACTCCCACTCTTCCCCCCATGCTTCTCCAGCAATCGGATATCTGTCATGGTCATCCCGCGGTC
>DDYJ01000071.1 GCA_002347905.1 Comamonadaceae bacterium UBA2237
AAGTCAGAGATCTTGCAGCAATACGCCCAAGACTATCCCCGCAATGCAGCTGCAGGCCCCCACGACCAACCGCAAAGCATGTGTCCAGCATTTGGTTCTTTGCGTGTGGGTTTACGCATGCGACGCACGTCGACAATTTTGTCGGGCTCTGCATGTTGTGTGTATGGATTGACCTTCACTTCGCATTTCTATGGTGCCCGCAGAACCGTGGGCTATGTGCCGTTTAATTCTGAGTCGCTGGTGACGGGCAAGTTGTTTGAAGACATTCGCGATGCGGTCCATGCAGAAGCTGATCCAGAAAAATTAGATGCAATCGTCATCATCAACTTGTGTGTACCTACGGCAAGTGGTGTGCCGCTGCAGTTGTTGCCAAAAGAAATCAACGGCGTACGCATCATCGGAATCGATGTTCCAGGCTTTGGTGTCCCCACCCATGCTGAAGCCAAAGATGTATTGACAGGCGCCATGTTGCGTTACGCCAGACAAGAAATTTTGTCTGGCCCCGTGCAAGCCCCTAAAGGTGGCAGAAAAGATTTACCTACGGTTGCCTTGCTGGGTGAAATGTTTCCCGCAGACCCCATGGGCATTGCGCAAATGTTGGCTCCTATGGGCCTGGCGGCTGGGCCGGTTGTTCCTACGCGTGAATGGCGTGAGTTGTATGCCGCATTGGATTGCGCAACCGTTGCAGCGATTCACCCCTTCTACACAGCGACCGTGCGTGAGTTCGAAGCGGCAGGGCGTCCCATCGTTGGCTCTGCGCCTGTTGGCGTAGAGGGCACCAACGACTGGCTGCAAGCTATTGGTCAAGCCAGTGGTATTGCGCAAGACAAGATCGATCTCGCTCGTAACCAAACATTGGCTGCCATGCGTGGCATTTTGGGGGCTAAGCCAATCCAGGGTCGTATCACCTTAAGTGGTTATGAAGGTTCTGAGTTACTGGTTGGTCGTTTGCTCGTCGAATGTGGTGCTGATCTGCGCTACGTCGGTTCTGCTTGTCCTGCAACACCGTGGAACAAATACGATGCAGATTGGTTAACGTCAAAAGGCGTGCAAGTGCAGTTCCGTGCTTCGCTTGAACAAGATCTTGCTGCAGTACACGAATACAAACCACAGTTGGCCATCGGTACCACACCCGTGGTGCAAAAAGCCAAAGAGGCGTCCATTCCAAGTTTGTATTTCACTAACCTGATTTCTGCACGTCCTTTGATGGGTGTTGCTGGCGCAGGTTCTTTGGTGCAGGTCGTGCAAGCCGCTATCGGCAACCAAAGTCGATTTGACCGCATGAAAGATTTCTTCGGTCAAACGGGCATGGGTCACGCCAGCGGCGTTTGGCAAGGCGTACCACAAGACAGACCGGAATTCAAAGCAGAAACCAAGCGCCAACTTGAGCGTATCGCCAAGAAACGCAAAGCCGAGGAGATGGGCTAATGCTAGTACTTGACCACGATCGTGCAGGCGGCTACTGGGGTGCTGTGTATGTGTTCACGGCCATCAAAGGCTTGCAAGTGGTCATCGATGGCCCTGTAGGTTGCGAGAACCTTCCCGTTACCTCGGTGTTGCATTACACCGATGCGCTGCCGCCCCATGAATTGCCCATTGTGGTCACTGGACTGGCAGAAGAGCAGTTAGGCCGCGAAGGTACTGAAGGCGCTATGAAACGCGCCCACGCCACGTTAGACCCCGAGTTACCAGCAGTGGTTGTCACAGGCTCTATCGCAGAAATGATTGGCGGCGGTGTCACACCAGAAGGCACTGGCATTCAAAGGTTCTTACCCCGCACGATTGACGAAGACCAATGGCAATGCGCTAACCGCGCCATGTATTGGCTCTGGTCTGAGTATGGTTTGAAAAAAGTGCCTGCACGCAAACCATTCAACGAGCGTCCAGAAGGCGAGAAGCCTCGCGTCAACATCATTGGCCCGAGTTATGGCACTTTCAATTCGCCCAGTGATTTAGCGGAAATTAAGCGCTTGGTGCAAGGCATTGGTGCGGAAGTAAATATGGTGTTCCCATTGGGAAGCCACCTAGCCGATGTGTCGCGTTTGGTCGAAGCCGACGTCAACATCTGTATGTACCGTGAATTTGGACGTATGTTGTGTGAAGCGCTCGACAGGCCTTATCTGCAAGCACCCATAGGTTTGCACAGCACTACTTTCTTTTTGCGCAAACTCGGTCAGTTGTTAAACCTAGACCCAGAGCCCTTTATTGAACGTGAGCGACACACCACCTTGAAGCCGCTGTGGGATTTATGGCGCTCGGTCACTCAAGACTTTTTTTCCACTGCAAGTTTTGCCGTGGTGGCAGGCGAAACCTACGCCCGTGGTTTAAAGAATTTCTTAGAAGTCGAGATGGGCTTGCCTTGCAAGTTCAGTATTTCAAGAACGGCAGGTACGAAAACCGACAACCAAAACGTCAGAACCCTTTGTCATCAGCAAACGCCGCTGATCATGTTTGGCAGTTACAACGAGCGTATGTATCTTTCTGAGATCGCCAGTGGTTCGCCGATGCGTGCTGCGTTTATTCCTGCCTCTTTCCCAGGCGCTGTCATTCGCCGTCACACCGGTACCCCATTCATGGGCTACAGCGGTGCAACCTATGTGATCCAAGAAGTTTGTAACGCTTTATTTGATGCCTTATTCCACATCTTGCCCTTAGGGACTGATATGGATAAAGCTGAGGCTACGCATGCCAGAGGCGTTACACCTCCAAGCACATCTTGGACAGATGAAGCGCAGGCTATTTTGCGTGAATTGGTGCAGCACCAACCTGTGTTGGTACAGATCTCAGCGGCCAAACGCTTACGCGATTTGTCTGAGAAGTTAACGCGTCAAGCAGGAGAGTTGTTNNGTTGCAGCATGAAGGGCAAAGAATTTTTGCAAAAAACATTTTTTGCAAACCCAGAATGTCGTGGCATTTCGCTGCGGCTACTCAAGTTGCGCGGGTTGAGCGCAGCAATGGCCGAGAGGTCAATTTGTGAAGGAGCAGTCTTATGTCACAACGGACATCTATATCCGGTTTGACGGACGAAGAGGCTCAGGAATTCCATGCGTTCTGGATTCAAGGAACAGTGGGCTTTACGGCAGTAGCTGTGTTAGCGCACGTCTTGGTCTGGGCATGGCGTCCCTGGTTCGTCTAACGCCGTTTTCTTTCATTTGATGGAGTAACACCTATGTCTAACGCCAGTCATTTTGATCATCAGCACCCCCGTGCGGATGAATCGCAAGCTTTTTGGACAATTTTTGTTCTTGGCTTCATAGTTTTTTTCACGATTGCTGCACTAGCTTCATTGCTGGGAATCAATTGGAGAAATTATTTGCCCGGGGCCGAAAGTACAGACGGTTTATTTGCTGGTGTCAAGGCCGCGGTCTACACCTTCATGTCACACATCACTTAGGAGAAAAAATATGTGGCGCATTTGGAAACTATACGACCCATTACGGGCGATGGTCGTTCAAGGCATTTTCTTGTTCGGACTGGCTGCAATGATTCATTTGATCTTGCTCAGTACCAACAAGTTCAATTGGCTCGACGGCCCGAAAAAAGCAGGTGCAACATCGGCGCAAAACGCTCCCATGCCATCCCCTGTACCCGCAGTCAAGTCTTAAATCTTGCATGCATCCCAGATGGGAGCTCGAGCCTCGCGAAGGTTTCCATCTGGTTTTCGATTTCACTTTTCTAGGTAAGGGGCGCGAACATGTCCATGCTCAGTTTTGAAAAAAAATACCGAGTCCGCGGTGGAACGCTGGTCGGCGGTGACCTGTTTGATTTTTGGATAGGCCCTTTTTACGTAGGTTTTTTTGGTGTTACCACCATCTTTTTTGCTTTTCTAGGCACGGCGTTGATCTTGTGGGGTGCTTCACAAGGACCGACCTGGAATCTTTGGCAAATCAGCATTGCACCGCCTGATTTGTCGTATGGCTTGCGCATGGCGCCGCTGCTTGAGGGCGGTTTATGGCAACTCATCACGGTATGCGCACTAGGTGCGTTTGTCTCATGGATGATGCGCGAGGTAGAAATATGTAGAAAGCTCGGTATGGGCTACCACGTGCCGTTTGCTTTCAGTGTGGCGATATTTGCTTATTTCACTTTGAATGTGATTCGCCCCGTTTTGTTAGGCGCTTGGGGACATGGCTTTCCCTACGGAATATTTAGTCACTTGGATTGGGTATCTAACGTTGGTTACCAATATCTGCATTTCCACTACAACCCAGCGCACATGCTTGCGGTGAGTTTCTTTTTTGCCACTACGTTTGCTTTGTCTTTGCACGGTGGTTTGGTGTTGTCTGCCACCAATCCGCCCGTTGGTGAAGTTGTCAAAACACCAGAGCATGAAGACACATTCTTCAGAGACTCGATTGGTTACTCGAT
>DDYJ01000208.1:0-7069 GCA_002347905.1 Comamonadaceae bacterium UBA2237
CGGTAGGGTGGCATTTCTAGAATGAAGGCGTCGTTATTCACATAGCGGTTCTTAAACAACACCGAGGTGGCCATTGCCATCAAGAGACTCATCACATATAAAGAAAACAAGACCCATGGCGCTTGGGTTGCGGTGAACAGTGCCGCAATAAAGAACACAAACACCTGCATGCGGGCAGAGCACAAAGAAAATGGAATGACCAGCATCGTTAAGTAACGCAAGCCCTTAGAGCGGATCACGCGAGTTCCCATCAATGCCGGTACATTGCAACCAAAGCCCATCAACAACATCACAAAACTGCGTCCATCAAGACCGAAGCGTGACATCAGGGCATCCATCAAATACGCGGCACGCGACAAATAGCCAGTGTCTTCTACGATGCCCATAAACACAAAGAACAACACGATCAGCGGCACAAAACTCGCTACCGTACTCAATCCGTTGTAGAGACCATCCAACAAAAGGCCTTGTACTACTTCAGGCCAATTGGCCATGAGTGGTTCGAGCAACAGCGTGCGTCCTTCGGTCAATACCCAAGCTGTTGCATCTTGCAAAGGTTTGCCAATCGCAAACACACCTTGAAACACCAACAGCATCACCGCAAAGAAAATCGGTAAACCAAACCAAGGATGCAATAAAACGCGGTCTAGTGACTCAGTCAGCGCATGGGATGCTTGTGACGGCACGCTGATGCATTGCCCAAAGGCCTTCTCTACATGGCTGGCGTCAGTAGCAACGGGTTTTTGAGGTGATGTTGCCGTCAGCACTTGACGCATGGCCGGCATAAGTTGCTCCATGCCTTGCCCATATTTGGCAGACAACAAACACACTGGCACGCCGAGTTGCTCCGATAAGCCTTTGGCATCAACATGGATGCCAAGCTTTTGGGCTTCATCGACCATATTCATCACCAGCAATACGGGTATGTTTTGCTGCATCACTTGGTGGACGAAGTTGAGCTGTCTTTCGAGTTGCGAGGTGTTGAGTAAAACCACCAGCAAGTCAGTTTTTTGCGTTGTTAAAAACGTAGTGACTACTTTCTCATCTTCAGAAAACCCATGCATGTCATAAATGCCTGGTAAATCGACGAGTTGCACCATTTGGTCGCCGACTAAAAGTTTGGCGCTCAAGAGTTCAACCGTGAGCCCTGGCCAATTGCCCACTTTTGCGTGCGCACCCGTCAACCGGTTGAACAAAGTGGACTTGCCAGTATTTGGCATGCCCAGCAAAGCAACACGTTTCATGGCGCGAGGGCAATACTGCGCGCTTCGTGGCGACGCAAAATTAATTCAGTTGTGCCAACACGCAAATGCATAGGGCCACCCAAACTGGCACTGCGCAACACGCGCACCCAGTTTCCTGGACGAAGCCCAAGTGCTGAGAAGCGTTTACTCAAGTCACCCTCTACGTTGAGTGCCAAGATGCGTGCAGATTCACCAACATGCAGTCCCTCTAAGGTGCGTGGTGTTGCGGCGTTTGTGTTGAGATGCGTGGACTGGAACATAAGATGCATAAAATGCAAATAGGAATGATTTGCATTCATTTAAATTCTACCCCATCTGGCATGATGTAGCTATAAGCAAAAAGACAAAGATTGCTGTGGATTAAATAAAACGAGGTCGTAAGCATGGACATTGAAGCGAATGCAGTACTTTTGAAGAACAAGGGTTTAAAAATCACCGCCCCACGCTTGGCTGTGCTGGAGATTTTTCAAAAAAGCAAAGACCGCCATTTGAGTGCGGAAGATGTTTACAAAGAGGCGTTGTCCAAAGATGGTGATTTGGGCTTGGCCACGGTTTATCGCGTGTTGACGCAACTCTCTGAGGTGGGATTACTGGCTGCTACCAATTTTGAAACGGGTAAAACCACCTTTGAATTGAATGAAGGTGGACACCACGACCATTTGGTGTGCTTGAGTTGTGGCTCCGTGATTGAGTTCAATGACGAAGAAATTGAAAATCGACAAGAGCTGATTGCCAAGCAACACGGATTTCGCTTGATCAACCATTCCATGGCTTTGTATGGTGTGTGCTCGAAGCCGACATGCAAAGCGCTTGGTTAGTTTACCAATGGCGCCAGGTCTAGAGCCATTGGTGTTGCGCCACACCCAAGAAACTCCTGCAGGATTTTTACCGGATGAAGTATTGGGTGAGGCCTTTTATGCCGCTACGAAAGAGAGTGCCATTCCAGGTTTTGATTTTGGCTATTTGGTAGCAACTAGGGCAGGCATGAAAGTCGCTACCGTGCCTTATTTTTTGACAGATTTCAAAGTCAACACGATGCTGGAAGATGGGTGGTTGAAGCGATTATTGGGAAACGCTGGTTTTCGGATGGCTTGTGTGGGGCATCCTTGCGCTGCCTTTGGGCAAATTGATGGTGAGGTTACGCCTGACTTGATGAAAGCGGTGTATGACTATTTGAAAAAATATGCAAGTGTGATTTCCGTCAAAGGCTTTCCAATTGATTTGCTAGCGCCTGGATTTGTGCGAATAGTAGGTTTTCCAGTTGCCGTTTTGTATTTGCATGAAAATTTTTGGTGCAGCATGTCTGCTAGTCGTCGAAGAAACCTGCAACGCAAGCGTAAAGTATCGCGTGCTATTCAATTTGAAATTTCTAAAGGCTTACCTCAACAACATCTTGAAGACATTTTCAAGTTCTATTTGACGACATGTGAAAAATCATCTATTGATTTTGCCCCTTTATCGAAAGAGTACTTCATATCTACTTCTGCCCTGAGTCACTATGTACTGGCTTATCTCAACGGTAAATTAGTCGGATTTATTCAAACTATTTGTCACAACAAAGCTATGGTGGCTGGATATATTGGCCTAGATCAACAACATAGCCGAGAGCATGGTGTCTACTTCTCTCTAGTCATGCGGACGATAGATTTTGCGATTGAAAATAAATATGAAAAGATTGAAATGGGCGAGACCCATTACTATTTCAAAAAAGCTTTAGGTTGCAAATTAGAGCCAAATTATGTCTACTTTAGACATCGTCATAAATTGGCTCATGCTTTGATGTCTGTATTTTCATTTTTGTTTGAACCAAGCGCTAGAGAGTTGATGTAGCAGCTAAGCAATGCCATTTTTTCTTTTGAGAGAGTCAACTTGGGATTGGTTTTTTCTCAACAGTTCAATTCGATAGCGAGACTGCATGACCTTTAAAAGGAGGGTGCGCTCACTTACATTTCTTTGGAGTTTTTCTATAACAAAAATAGAGGCAATCGTCACGAGGCCAAAATTAAAAAATTGCACCCAGTCAGTGGGATTAATTTCATCAAGGGGGCCTAGACTGTTATAAGGCTTAATGAAGTAATAACCACCAACAGCGGTACTGATCAGTACAGAGAGTAAACCTATTTTGTAACCATACATGTATGCAATCAGCATGCATGCTAGGATGAAAAAATGAAAGGGCGCGTAAGGCTCAATCAAGGGATGAACCGCAAACCTAATCAAAAAAGCAATTACTAAAATAAATGAAGCACCTAGCAATGAATTGCTAATTGAATATTGGACCCAATTTTCTGAATTTTTAATACGCATGTCTCAACCTCAATCCGCGGACTATTTAATTTACCATGAAGGTGGCGAACAATGCGTGATGATGTTACACGGTTTGGGTGCAAATGCTCTAGAACTTCAACGTATTGCAAAAGAGCTTCATGCTCAGGGGTTTACCGTTGTGGCACCTCGTATAAAGGGTTATACCTTTGAATCTGATTTGCAACCTTGGACAAGCTGGGTGGAGCAAGCTCAAAGCAAAATCTGGGACCTGCAGGCCCGATACTCCAGCGTGTCCTTGGTTGGTATATCTATGGGCGCAGTGCTTGCGTTGGTTTTGGCGCAAAAGCAAGAAAACGCTTTGGCGGGATTGGTGGTACTTTCTGCTGCGCTGGAATTTGACGGTTGGAACATGCCTTGGTACCGTGTATTTCTTTTTGTCCCCTCATGGTTGCCTTTTGTTAGCCGCTATGAGCTCAAAGAGTCTGACCCATTTGGCATTAAGAATCAAGAAATGAGATCCGCTGTTCGGGCTTTAATGAGATCGCAACACATTTCTGAGTCCGGTGCTGATAAGTTGACCTATGGGCAGATCAAGCAAGGAGAGGCTTTGGCAAAAGAAGCCCGAAATAATATCCAAAAAATCGACTGTCCATGTCTCATCATGCATGCTGTAGACGACGAGGTGGTGCATGTTCGTCATGCGGAATGGGTATATCGACATATAAAGTCTGAAGAAAAAGAAATCATTTATTTGGGCGATAGTTACCACATGATTACTGTAGATAACGAGAGAGATACGGTTTACGAAGAAACGGCCAGATTTTTAAAGAAGTCTGTCAACAAATACGTGGGAGAAGATTTTTTTGATGTACCTTTTATCAAATCCCCGCAAATTCGACGCATGTTGCAAAAGATTCAATCTAGTTTGTTCTAGCTAACCAACCCAAGCCCGCACGCGTCCCACCTGATTGCCCGCCCAACTTGGGCTTGTATTCACAGCCTATCCAGCCTTGCCAGTTGCAGGCCAAAGACACTTCGTCGATCACACTAAATAGATAGGGGTAGTTGATCTCGCCGATATCGGGTTCATGCCGCTCTGGCACCCCAGCAATTTGAAAATGTCCGACGCTTCCAGTAGGAAGGTATTTGCGAATTTTCATAGCGACGTCGCCTTCAACGATTTGGCAGTGGTAGAGGTCCATTTGTACTTTGAGGTTGGTGGCGCCGACTTCTTCAATGATGCTGTGCGCTTGGTCTTGGCGATTTAAATAAAAGCCTGGGACGTCGCGGGTGTTGATGGGTTCGATCAACACATCCAAACCTTGCTTGGACGCAAGCGCAGCAGCCCACTTGAGGTTGTTTACATACGTGGCGTGGTTGCTGGCATGGGTGTGGCCAACGCCTAATAGTCCCGCCATCACATGGATACGCGGGCAGTGCAAGGCCTCGGCATAACGCATTGCCATTTCAACGCCTTGCTGAAACTCTTTTTCTCGGCCGGGAAGGCTGGCTGTTCCGCGTGTGTTGCTACTCCATGCTTGGTCGATGCTAGCCGGATCCACACCACCAGGAGGTGCATTGAACAACACTTGTTGCAGATGGTTAGATTTGAGTCGCGCGGCTAATTCTTCTGGCGCGTAGGCATAGGGAAATAAAAACTCAACAGCTTTAAATCCATCTTTCGCTGCCGCTTCAAAGCGGTCTAAAAAGGGCAACTCTGGATACATCATCGAGAGATTGGCGGCAAATTGGGGCATAAAGGTTCCTAAAAAATAGATTCAGAATAAAGCGTTGATCAAACTGAAAAGTGAATAGGTGCCATGGCTACCACTTAGCGCCAAAAGTCTCACGTAACTCTTGTATTTGCTTGGAAGAAAGTGGTGCGATGGGATGTGTGGCTTGGTGCATCAACTTAGCAGTCTCTTCCAGTTCTTCCAATATAGCCATGGTGGTTGCAGGCGAGTGGTGCCATACATTCGGCCCAAGACGTGCCAACATCACCGCGCGAATGGGGGTGCCTTGTTCACCATATTTAGTGATGGTTTGCGCGACGGCTTCTGCGGCTTCCATAGCACCTGGGCGGTGATAGTCAATCACTGGTACATGGCCGACTTTCATCACAAAGTAGGGCGTGATGGGTGGCAACAACTCTTTGGCCATTGCAAAACTGCTGCGTGTTGCAGTTTGATCGTTGTCTGGCAAGGTCAGGGCGACACAGTGGGTGCTGTGTGTGTGGATGACGCAGCGCGTGCTTGCGTCAAACGCAACCGATGCGTCGTAAATGCGACGGTGCAGTGCGATCGTTTTACTTGGCTTATCGCCACTGATGTGGTGCCCTTGCGCATCAAGCAGTGATAACTTGGCTGGTTCTAAAAAACCCAAACATGCATCGGTAGGTGTGATCAAAAAGCCATTGTCTAAACGCACGCTGATGTTTCCGGCTGTTGCGTGCACATATCCACGATCGAACAAGCTTTTCCCAACGCGGCAAATTTCTTCGCGTGCCTGTGTCTCATTTAGCGCGGTTGAGGTGGTCAATGCGGTCATAGCTTTTGCGATAAAAAGGAAAATGCTTTGGTGAAGAAATCATCGGTACCAAAGTTGCCCGACTTCAACGTGATGTGCACACCGCCCATGGGTGTGTGCGCATGGCACCAAGGCACGCCAGGATCAATTTGTGGGCCGATTTGCAGTTGTTCAATCGCAAGTGCCTGCACACACGCGCCAGATGTTTCGCCGCCAGCTAATACCAATTGACGCACACCAAGTTGTACCAAACCACGCGCAATAGCGGCCAAAGCTTGTTCCACCTGGTGGCCAGCAGCTTCGACACCCATATGCGATTGCACGGCTTGCACCGATTCGGGTGAGGCGGTGGAATAGACCAATACAGGACCAGAGGCTAAGTGTCCTTTAGCCCAAGCCAGTGCTTCCTGAACTAAATCTTGCCAACTGCCTTTGATATGCAAAGGGTCGATTAAAAAAGTAGGGCGGCCAGAAGCTTTGAAATGGGCTACTTGTCGGTTAGTGGCTTGCGAACAGCTGCCAGACACAACGGCCTGCAAACCTACAGCGTGGGGCAATTGGCTGGCTTGTGGTGTGGGCGAAAGCCCAAAGTTTTGTGGAAGACCAATTGCTACGCCGGAGCCCGCAGTCACTAGCAGCATACCTTTCAGCGCAGGGCCTAAACGCATCAAGTCATCATTAGAGACGGCATCGACGATGGCAATGCGCACACCTTGTTGTTTGAGATGTGTAATGTCTTGTTGTATGGATGCAGTGCCTTGCGCGATAGTTTTGTGGCTAAGCAAACCTACTTTGCTTTTGCACTGCGCTTGCATGACGCGAACCAAGTTCGCATCATGCATGGGCGTGAGCGGATGGTGTTGCATGCCCGACTCGTTGAGCAATACATCGCCGACAAACAAATAGCCCTTAAAAACTGTGCGTCCGTTGTCTGGAAATGCAGGGGTTGCGATGGTGAAGTCTGTTTGAAGCGCCTGCATCAAAGCTTCGGTAACAGGCCCGATATTGCCTTGTGCTGTGCTGTCAAAGGT
>DDYJ01000208.1:7082-8013 GCA_002347905.1 Comamonadaceae bacterium UBA2237
GCTTGCAAAGATTTATCAACAGCGTCTTGCGGCGCAATGGTGCGAGATTTCAAAGCGACGACTACGGCGTCTACTTCAGCCGTTAAAGGGGCGTTAGGAACGCCAATTGTCTGGACCACGCGCATCCCCGCGCGAACCAAGTTGTTGGCCAAATCGGTAGCGCCTGTGAAATCATCTGCGATGCAGCCAAGGAGAAGTGGTTTGGACATTTATTTTTTTGCTTGCGTCATATTTCAAGCGTGTGTGAGTGCCACCAAGGCCTGCACATTAGCCACTTGCCCCAAGTCCCAACACGCTTTGAGCAGCACGTTGGTTTTATCTGCACCAATCACAGCGTCGCTCATGCCATGGAATTTAGCTTCTAAGGCGGCATCGGTCATAGGACGTTGCACTGAACCAATCGCGTGCTCAATAAATACATGGATCTTGCGGCCGTCTTTGAGGATCGCCGTGACATCGGCGCTTTCTTCGCGGATGCTGTTGTCCACCGTGGCTTCTACTTTGCGACGCAGTGCGACCACGTCTTCGCGGGTGACGATGTGGTCGTCGAATTCTTCTTCAGCTGCGCGTCCAAATATCAAGCCCGCCGCGCATCCGTGGTAGACGCTGAACTTGCCTTGCAAGCCGTCCGCCGGTTCTTTTTTACCAGTGAGTTCGAGCACCAAAGAGTGCACGCGCAGTTCGATGCGTTCCACGTCCTCGGCCTTCACACCTTGTTCGCGCAATTGCACGCAAGCGTCGATGCTGGGGTGGATCACGATGCCGCAGGCAAAAGGTTTGTAGGTGTTGAAGCTGATTTCAAAGCGCTTACCGAGTTCGTCGGTCACTTCGTTCCAGTCGTATTTGGTAGAGACCACTTGGGCCCAACCGCGGGGCGCTTCGAGGGCTTTGCCACTTGAAGTAAAGCCATGTTTGGCCATCAGCGCAGACA
>DDYJ01000060.1:0-1493 GCA_002347905.1 Comamonadaceae bacterium UBA2237
TCTCCGCGTGACACCGCCACATCAGGCCACTTGTGGCCAGAGAACCCAACACTGCAAAACTTTGAAATTGTTTTCAAGCGTGACCACTTTTATTTAGACCACTTTTGGCAACAGCTGGGCAATTCGTTTGTGATTGCCATATCGGTTGGCACACTGACGTTATTCGTTGCTACCACAGCTGCGTTTGCCATCAGTCGTCTGAAAGTTCGCGGTGGTCGTACGGTGATGAATCTGGCTTTGTTTACCTATTTCATTCCTGCTGCCTTCTTGGCCGTGCCAATGTACAAAACCATGGGTCTTTATGGATTGTTAAACAACCAATGGTCTTTGATCTTGGCCATGGTGACCATTGCTTCACCCTATTGCATTTGGGTGCTTAAACAAGCCAGCGACAAACTGCCTTATGAATTAGATGAAGCCGCACGCATGGACGGCGCCACACCATTGCAATTGTTTTGGATGGTGTATCTGCCGTTAATGGTGCCCTCGCTGGTAGCTGTGGGTACTTATGCGTTGCTATTGGCATGGAACGAATACTTGTATGCGTTCTTGCTTTTATCGAAAGACCAAGATGTCACGCTCTCTGTCGCGTTGGGCAACTTCTTATCTGCAGACGATTCGCCATGGGAATTACTCATGGCCACTGGTTTGATCTATGCCCTGCCCCCTGCGGCAATTTATTACGCATTTAAGCGCTACATGGTGTCTGGTCTGACAGTTGGCGCAGTGAAAAGCTAAGGAAAACTCATGGCTTCGGTTTCATTTCATAACATCCAAAAAAACTTCGGTGACGTCAAAGTCATCCTCGGCATTTCATTTGACATTCAAGACGGTGAATTTGTTGTTTTAGTCGGCCCATCGGGTTGTGGCAAATCCACCTTGCTGCGTATGTTGGCAGGACTAGAAGATATTTCTGGTGGCGAGATCAGCATCGATGGCCGTGTTATCAACGAGCTCGAGTCTAAAGACCGTGACATCGCGATGGTGTTCCAAAGCTATGCGCTGTATCCGCACATGACGGTGCGTGAAAACATGGCCTTCTCATTGCGTTTGCGCAAAGCCGATGCCCAAACGACCGAAGAACGTGTGGCCAATGCGGCGCGTATCTTGAACCTCGACAAATTGTAAGACCGCTTTCCGCGCGAGCTCTCAGGTGGTCAACGTCAACGCGTAGCAATGGGACGCGCGATTGTGCGTGACCCCAAAGTATTTTTATTTGACGAGCCGCTCTCCAACCTCGACGCTAAATTGCGTGTGGCGATGCGCGCTGAAATTAAAGCGCTGCACCAACGCCTCAAGACGACTACGGTGTATGTGACGCACGACCAAATCGAAGCGATGACAATGGCCGATCGCATTGTGGTCATGCATGACGGCATCGTCGAGCAAATCGGTACGCCTCTCGAATTGTTTGACCGTCCTGGCAATTTATTTGTTGCGCAGTTCATTGGTTCGCCTGCGATGAATGTGTTCAAAGGCACGGTGCAAAACAA
>DDYJ01000060.1:1514-3111 GCA_002347905.1 Comamonadaceae bacterium UBA2237
AGTAGCGGCATCGCGGCAAAAGTCGTCGTCGTAGAACCTACCGGCGCTGAAACAGAGTTGCTTTTACAAATTGGAGAGCAATCGCTTACCTTGGTAATGCACGGACGCACCGACGTCAAACCCGACGACACGGTGTACTTGCAATTCGACGCAAACAAAGCGCACGTGTTTGACGCCACGAGCGAACAACGCCTCTGAGCATGTCAGCGCCTCGCCTCATCGTCATGGGAGTGAGCGGTTGCGGCAAAAGCACCGTGGGCGAAAGTTTAGGCGCGCGCACAAAAATTCCGTTCATAGAAGGTGACACCTTGCACCCACCACGCAATGTGGCGTTGATGGCGGCGGGTACACCTTTAACCGATGAAGACCGCGCAGGTTGGTTAGACGATATTGCTTCACGCTTTGGTGCACTTGAGGCTGATGCCGGCTTGATCATCTCTTGCTCTGCCCTCAAACGCAAATACCGTGACCGCTTACGCGCATCCTGCCCTGATTTGCGTTTTATCCATTTGCATGGTGACAGAGCATTGTTGGAACAACGTTTGCAATACCGCACTGGGCATTACATGCCGCCTTCCTTGTTGACAAGTCAATTGCAAACCTTGGAGCCTCCAAGCCCTGATGAACCCGCCATTACTTTGGACATTGCATTGCCAACAGAACAGTTGGTCGCACAAATTGAACAACAGTTGCAATTGCACATTGCATAAAAAACTTCACCCACACACACTGAGCAACCGTTACGAAATACAGGAATCTTTATGAAAGCCATTGTTTGCCACGCACCAGAAGATTTACGCTTAGACGCCTTGGATACAGATACTTTGGGTATGCACCAACTGCAAGTCGATGTCGCCTATGGTGGTATTTGTGGATCTGATTTGCATTACTACCACCATGGTGGTTTTGGAACGGTGCGCATCAAAGAACCTATGGTGCTGGGGCACGAAGTCTCAGGCATCGTGCGCGTCGTTGGTAGTGCGGTACAAAACTTCAAAGCGGGTCAACGTATTGCGATTTCCCCCTCCCGTCCTTGCGGCCAGTGCCAATACTGTCAAAAGGGACAACACAACCATTGTTTAGACATGCGTTTCTTTGGAAGCGCTATGCGCTTCCCACATGTACAAGGTGCGTTTCGTCAAACCTTGGTGATTGATGCTTCCCAAGCGCATCCACTCAACGATTCTTTGAGCTTGTCTCTCGCCGCATTGGCGGAGCCTTTGTCTGTTGGTTTACATGCGATCCAGCGTGCAGGCAGCGTGTTTGGCAAACAAGTGTTGGTGACAGGTTGTGGTCCGATTGGCACCTTGCTGATTGGCGCATTACGACGCGCAGGTGCAGCACGCATAGTTGCAGTAGACATTGCAGACAAACCACTCGAATGCGCCCGTGCAATGGGTGCAGATGAAGCTATCAATATTGCGAAGCACCCCGAAGCGCTCGCCCCTTTTGCCGTGAACAAGGGCGTGTTCGATGTGATGTTTGAAGCCTCGGGCAACGACCGCGCACTGCGCAGCGGACTCGATGTAGTCGCACCGCGCGGTGTGATTGTGTCCATCGGACTTGGTGGTGACTCCACATTACCGCTCAACCAATT
>DDYJ01000060.1:3133-5320 GCA_002347905.1 Comamonadaceae bacterium UBA2237
AATGAAGGATTGATCGATGGGCGTCCTGTTATTTCGCATGTGGTCGATTTTGATGATGCGGTGAAGGCATTTGACTTGGCCAGCGATAAGAGCCAAGCCATGAAGGTTCAGATTAATTTTGGCGCAGAGGCACTCGCATGACCACGTTTCAAAAAACCATTCTCTTTACCGACACCGATGGACGTGCACGTTTTAAAGAAGAAACTCTGCCATTGACAGAAGGCACACCGCAATCGCGTTTGTCTGCATTGATGCCCAGCGGTGGTTATCAGCTTCGTCATAGCCCTGTGGGGTTTAGAAGCCAGTTCCATTGCAGCCCGCACGGACAGTGGGTGTTTATTTTGGGCGGGCATATGGAGATTGGTTTGCAAGATGGAAGTTCGCGCGTGTTCAGTGCGGGTGAGCATTTCTACTCAATGGATACCTTGCCAGCAGGCGCGACGTTTGACGACAAAGTCCACGGTCATTGGAGCCGCCAACTTGGCACGGAACCCTTGGTGACTTTGTTTGTGCGCGGCTAGTGCCTTGAGGATGCACATAAACATCGCACCATGTAACAGCTAATCCACCCAACGCCATGGCCATCAAGAACATGCTCGGACATACGCTCGATTTATTGGGCGAGTCTGTCGTGTCTGGCCATTACCCACCTGAAAGCGTCGTTCCACCTGAAACTGTTTTGTGCAAAGAGTTTGGTGTGAGTCGTACGGTGATCCGTGAGGCCGTCAAATCATTGGTGGCCAAAGGTTTGCTCAGCACGGGGCCTAAAGTAGGAACACGTGTATTACCGGAAGACCAATGGAATTGGTTTGATCCTGATGTAGTGACTTGGAAATCCAAAATGGGTTTGACGCGTGAATTTTTACGCGACCTACAAGATTTACGGCGTGTTATTGAACCTGCAGCTGTTCGACTCGCTGCTGAACGCGCAACACCTCATGACATTCAAGATATTGAAGCCGCCTACGCCGGCATGAAACATGCCATTGAATTTGGTGGCGACTATGTCACCCACGATTTGCTATTTCACCAAGGCCTTTTGCGCGCATGCCACAACCGCATGGTCGCGCAAATGAGCAAAGCAATTGGCGCGCTGTTGCGCACCAGTTTTGAGATCACTACCACCCGACCCAATGGGATGGCACTGTCGCTGCCTTTGCATAGAGCTGTGCTCGACGCCGTCATTGCACGTGCACCAGATGCCGCAGAAAAAGCGGTGTTGGCATTGATCGACAGCGTGCGCGAAGACATTGAAACCGTTCTGGACTCCAATCAAAAGTTGCCGTCCGTTTCTCAACCTGCTGTATCACTGCGCGCTCCGCGTGAAGTGCGCACACATTCCCCCCGTCCTTAAGGAGTTTTCACCATGCGTTTATTGATCACCGGTGGCGCCGGTTTTGTAGGTTCCCGCCTAGCCCGCACCTTGCTTGCCAAGGGCGAGTTGAATGGCCAAAAAATTGAACACCTCATCTTGGCTGACCAATTTCCTGCGCCCGATGATCTCGCAGCCGATCCCCGTGTCAGTGTGAAAACGGGTCCCTTGCTGACGCATTGCAAAGAATNNTGTGTTCCACCTCGCGTCTGCTGTGTCGGGCGAATGCGAAGACGATTTTGAATTGGGCTTGCGCTCTAACCTCGACAGTACGCGTGCATTGCTAGATGCCTTGCGCAAGCGCACAGAAGGCGGGGCCAAGCCAACACGTTTGGTTTTTTCAAGCTCTGTCGCGGTGTTTGGTCCTGACGATGCGTACCCTATGCCTGCCGTCATTGCTGACGACACCTTACCAACACCACAAACGTCTTACGGCATCCAAAAGCATATTTGCGAACATTTAATTGCCGACTACACACGCAAAGGCTATATCGATGGCCGCAGCGCACGCTTGATGACGGTCACTGTGCGTCCAGGGAAACCTAATGGCGCAGCGTCTTCGTTTTTCAGCGGCATTATTCGTGAGCCATTGGCTGGCATTCCATCGGTGTGCCCCGTATCACCCGATGTCTTGCACCCTATGGCGTCGCCCCGCTCCACTATTGATAGCTTGATCAAAGTGTATGAATGCACACGCGAAGCCTATGGTGGTCGCACAGCATTGAACTTGCCCGGCCTCGATGTCACCGTGCAAGAAATGCTCGACGCCTTGGAGCGAGTTGCCGGACCTAAAGTGCGTGCATTGGTGACGTTTC
>DDYJ01000007.1:0-257 GCA_002347905.1 Comamonadaceae bacterium UBA2237
TCAGGCGTGATGCCATCGCGCTTGTTTTTCAACATCGCCAAGGCGTGCAAAGGAATATCAGGACGGCTCCAGGCGTCAGGCGCTGGTGACAAGTCGTCGGTATTTGTTTCACCCGTGACCTTCAACACGCTGATGGTGATGCTCTTAGGCACTTCTGGACGGCTAGTGAACCATTCACCATCGGCCCATGACTGAATCACTTCTTTGGCGAATGCATTGCCCTTGTCTGCTTTTTCTTTGACGTCGTGGAACTGGTC
>DDYJ01000007.1:272-1490 GCA_002347905.1 Comamonadaceae bacterium UBA2237
AGCAAATCAATCAAAGGCGTGAGGTTGTAACCACCGAGCATGGTGCCTAAAAGCTCGGTAGCTTTTTCAGCAGTCAACAACGCGCATTTTTCAGTGCCGTGCGCCACAGCTGCGAGGTAAGAAGCTTTGACCTTTGCTGCATCATCCACACCAGCAGGCACACGGTGAGTAATCAAATCGACCAGGGTCGCTTCTTCACCCTTGGGTGGGTTCTTCAACAACTCAATCAACTCGCCCGTTTGTTTGGCACTCAAAGGCAAAGGTGGAATACCCAATGCAGCACGTTCAGCCACATGGTCTCGGTAAGCTTTCAACATCTTTCTCTCTCCTAGCTAAAAATTAATTGGGGTCAGGTACAGATTAATTAATTGGGGTCAGGTACACATTTATTTTTTGGCCACACTGGGTGTTGGGCCGTCCAACAAATTGACTGCAGGACCTTTTTTCATGGCTTCTGCTACGGCAACTTGTGCGGGGCTTTGGCATTCGTCTGCCATGCGTTGTCCGAGTTTGCTGTTCATGAGCATTGATTTGTTGGCAAGTTGTAACCAAACTGCGCCAGCTTGAGCGTCCTCCAAACGAATAGCACCAGTGGAGGTTAAGACTGGGGATACGCGAAAGCGGTGTTTACCCATTTGCAAAAGGAACACTCCACGATTTTGCGCATCAGGCGTGATTTGCACCACATTCCCCATTTCGCACACGATGCGTCCTGTGTGCACTTGTTCAGCAATTGCTAATGCTTTTTCCTCTAAATCCACGGCAAACGCACCAGAAGTCAACACCCCTGAGATCGCAAAGACAACCGCAGTAATTGCAGCGTGCCCGCTAACAAAACAGTTACGGATTTTTATGACACTTTTTTTCAGGCTCAAGTTCAAAGTGTTATGCATGGCTGTCTCCAGTTGTATCTGTAAAAAATTCCAGCACCTCTTTTGCCAAATGCCTGCCCGTGCTGTGCGCACGTTCCAACACCTGCCAATAAAACCTGTAACTCGCGCGGTCATGCAAATGGCCTTGGTGGCTGATCGGCGCCCACTGCGCCTTAAATCCCGCCAAAACAATTTCGCTAGCCAACTCGATGTCTGCGGTTTTGGGCGACAGAGCCTCTAGTATGGGGCGGATTTGTGACGGATGGATACTCCACATCCGGGTAAAACCAAATTCTTGTGAAGCACGCTCAGCCGCGGCACGCATCGCGTTGGTATCGCTGAACTC
>DDYJ01000007.1:1514-2436 GCA_002347905.1 Comamonadaceae bacterium UBA2237
CGCACCACCAAAGGATGGGTGAACTGCCCTGCAGACTGCATGGCTTGCGCAGGAATCGCACCTTTGTGTGTCGAAACAAAATCCATCAACCCAAAGCTCAAAGACTGCACGCGCGAATGGCCAGCAATCGCAAAAGCGTTGTGAACGGCAGTAGGCGATTCAATCAACACATGAATAGGTAGATCTTTGGCGCCAGCAGCAAGCAATGCGCGCTCAGCAAGCTCCACATCAGCAAGAGACTCCACCTTAGGCACCATGATGTGCGACAAGCACTTACCTGCTTTGCCAGCTATGTAAGCCATGTCGGCTTCGAAACTGGGATGGTCCACCGCATGCACGCGCACCGCAACGCGGGCATCTGCATCGGCAGAGAGAGCAAGCTCTGTGACCAGCGCAGCATGCTCAGCCTCTCCGCCCACAGGCGCACCATCTTCGCAATCCAAAGTGACATCAAACACACAGTTACCAAATTCCTGCGTCATCTCCGCTTGTAGTTGCAAGCTTTTGCGCATCCGCGCTTCGACGCCGCTGTAGTGATCGCACACAGGGATCACGACACCGGAGGCCTGGGCCCCTAGTAAGACGTCGCGCGGATGGCTCAAGTCAGTCTCGCGAGAGATCAGACCAAATGGGCCACGCCCGCTTGTTCGTCGGTCAACTCTTTAAGTGTTTTGTCAATGCAAGTCTGGCTGAAGGCGTCGATTTCCAAACCTTCGACCACTTTGTACTGGCCGTTTTCGCAGGTCACTGGAAAACCAAACATCACGTCTTTCGGAATGCCATACCAGCCTTGGGAAGGAATACCCATCGTCACCCACTTGCCGTGTGTGCCGAGCGCCCAGTCGCGCATATGGTCGATAGCAGCATTAGCTGCTGAAGCTGCAGAAGACAATCCACGCGCTTCAATGATGGCTGCGCCACG
>DDYJ01000007.1:2632-2756 GCA_002347905.1 Comamonadaceae bacterium UBA2237
GCAGATTTCATAGCGATGTATGCATTGGTGTTTGCTGGATTGCCGACTACCAACACTTTGACGTCGCGCGAGGCCACAGCATTCAAGGCCTTGCCTTGCGCGGTGAAGATGGCGCCGTTGATGG
>DDYJ01000007.1:2791-3235 GCA_002347905.1 Comamonadaceae bacterium UBA2237
TCAGTGTCTTTGAAAGCGGTCATGGGATCGGAGTGGGCTTCCATGCCTGCAAGCAAAGGGAACGCGCAGTCTTCGAGTTCCATCATCACGCCCTTGAGGCCTTTTTGGGCTTTTTCGTCAGGGATTTCTAGCAATTGCAAGATCACGGGCTGGTCTTTGCCCAGCATTTCGCCTGAAGCGATACGAAACAACAAGGCGTAACCGATTTGGCCAGCAGCACCGGTGACGGCAACGCGAACAGGCTTTTTGCTCATGATGAAAACTCCAAAAGTAATAAAAAGATGGCTTTCTGCGAGTTTACCCGCGAAATCGCCAATTTGGCCGTGTCTTATGTCTTATAGAAGATATGATTCAGCCTATGGACAGTCTTACGCCCGCCTTCAGCCCCCTGTACCAGCAAATCAAAGATTTGATCTTGCAAAGTTTGCAAACTGGCGAATGGAA
>DDYJ01000007.1:3261-4181 GCA_002347905.1 Comamonadaceae bacterium UBA2237
AACCTGCTGGTTCGGCGACAAGGCAAAGGCACTTTTGTGGCGACCCATGCCGAACAACAAGTGCAATACCGGTTTTTAAAGCTACAACCCGATAGTGGTGACAGCCAGCAAGAAGGCCCCACCGAGCGCACCATCGTCGACTGCAAACGCCAGCGGGCGAATGCCGAAATTGCTCGTGCCCTGAGTCTGCGCGCGGGTGACGCGGTTCTCCAAATCACTCGAGTTTTGGCCTTTGGAGGTGTTGCGACCATTTTGGAAGACATTTGGTTGCCCGCCACCCCCTTCAAAGGGCTGACCGCAGAACGACTGAGCACCTACCGCGGCCCCATGTATGCGCTGTTTGAGACCGAATTTGGTGTGCGTATGGTGCGTGCTGAAGAACGCATACGCGCCGTCAACCCAGATTTACAACAAGCGCAGCTTTTAGGCGTTGCGAACCTTGCCCCGCTGTTAAGTGTAGAACGCATAGCTTTTACCTACAACGACGCCCCAATGGAGCTAAGACGTGGTCTCTATAGAACTGATACGCATCATTATCGCAACACACTGAATTGACATAAAACCTTCACGTCAGACCATGCGGTTGCAATAGAATGAAAAGTTGTTTACGTATGCAGACAAACCCCAATAAGGATTTCAACCATGACCGAGCTTGCCAAAAAGCGGCCTGAATTTCGAAATATCAATGCACTGGTAGACCTTCCCACCTACCGACTACCCGCCGCTGGATTTGTTTCCATCTTGCACCGCATCAGCGGATTCGTCATGTTTTTGTTACTGCCCTTTGTGGTGTGGATGTTTGACACGTCGGTGTCTTCGGAAATTTCCTTCGCCAAATTCAAAGCAGCTTTCAATGTGGGGGTTGGTTTTGTGCCTGGCATCTTGGTGCAATTGGTCGCTTTGGTCTTAATTTGGGCCTA
>DDYJ01000007.1:4251-4895 GCA_002347905.1 Comamonadaceae bacterium UBA2237
GGCGCCAAGCTATTTGGTCTTTACTGATTTCCTAGGAGTATTTCCATGTCCGTGAATTACGGTTCTAAGCGCATTGTTGTAGGCGCACATTATGGTCTGCGCGATTGGCTTGCCCAGCGCGTCACAGCCGCGTTGATGACTTTGTTTACCTTGGTTGTTTTGGGCGAAGTGCTCTTCACATCTGGCGAGATCGGTTACGACAAGTGGGCTGGTATTTTTAGTGGCCAATGCATGAAGGCATTGACCTTCTCGATCTTTATTGCTTTGACCTACCACGTGTGGGTGGGTGTGCGCGATATTTGGATGGATTACGTCAAACCTGTGGGTGTGCGTTTGTTGTTGCAAGTTTTTACTTTGGTTTGGCTGGTGTCGTGTCTCGGCTGGGCCATTCAGGTTCTCTGGAGGCTGTAAGTCATGACCGTTAAAAGTTCTATTCCCCGTCGCAAGTTTGACGTGGTCATCGTTGGTGCAGGCGGCTCAGGCATGCGCGCATCCTTGCAATTAGCGCGTGCTGGCTTAAACGTTGCTGTGTTATCCAAGGTCTTCCCTACCCGCTCACATACGGTGGCTGCACAAGGCGGTATCGGTGCGTCTTTGGGCAATATGAACGAAGACAACTGGCACTACCACTTTTATGACACCGT
>DDYJ01000007.1:4921-5058 GCA_002347905.1 Comamonadaceae bacterium UBA2237
AACCCAGACGGCACGATTTACCAGCGTCCTTTTGGCGGCCACACCGCCAACTACGGTGAAAAAGCTGTAGAACGCGCATGCGCTGCAGCGGACCGCACGGGCCACGCCATGTTGCACACGCTTTATCAACAAAACGT
>DDYJ01000007.1:5157-8789 GCA_002347905.1 Comamonadaceae bacterium UBA2237
CTCTACATCTTGGAAGCCAAAACCACGATGTTGGCAACGGGTGGAGCTGGTCGTATCTTCGCCGCTTCCACTAATGCGTTCATCAACACAGGCGACGGCTTAGGCATGGCCGCTCGCGCTGGCATTCCTTTAGAAGACATGGAGTTTTGGCAATTCCACCCCACTGGCGTAGCCGGTGCGGGCGTATTGCTCACCGAAGGTTGCCGTGGCGAAGGCGCAATTTTGCGCAACAGCTTGGGCGAGCGTTTTATGGAACGCTATGCACCTGCCTATAAAGACTTGGCACCGCGCGATTACGTCTCACGTTGCATGGACCAAGAAATCAAAGAAGGTCGCGGTTGCGGTCCTAACAAAGACTACATCAACCTCGACATGACCCACTTGGGCGTCGATACCATCATGAAGCGTTTGCCTTCGGTGTTTGAAATTGGCCATAACTTTGCCAACGTTGACATCACCAAAGAGCCTATCCCTGTGGTGCCTACCATCCATTACCAAATGGGTGGAATTCCTACTAATATCCATGGTCAAGTGGTCACACAAGATGCCAGCAACCAGAGCGTTGTTGTCAATGGCTTGTATGCCGTCGGCGAATGCTCTTGCGTGAGCGTGCATGGCGCGAACCGCTTAGGTACCAACTCCCTATTGGACTTGCTCGTTTTCGGACGTGCTGCTGGTAACCATGTGGTCGAGTTCAACCAAAAGAACAAACTCCACAAACCATTGCCAGAAAACGCTGCAGACATTTCTCTCGCGCGTTTGGCGCGCTTGGAAAGCAATAGCACCGGCGAATACGCACAAAACGTAGCCAATGACATTCGCGCTGCGATGCAATACCACGCTGGTGTGTTCCGCACGCAAAAGTCGATGGACGAAGGCGTGGAAGAAATCGCCAAGTTGCGTAAACGCGTCGAGAACATTGGTTTGAAAGACAAGTCAAAAATCTTCAATACCGCGCGTATCGAAGCTTTGGAAGTTGAAAACTTGATTGAATCTGCTGAGGCCACCATCGTTTCCGCAGCAGCGCGTCGTGAAAGCCGAGGCGCCCACACTGTCGACGACTACGGTGATACGCCCGAGCATCCCAACGGTCGTAACGACACCGAATGGCACAAGCACACGCTGTGGCACCGCGATGGCAACAAACTCACGTACAAGCCCGTGCAAATGAAGCCACTCACCGTGGACAGCATCCCCTTGAAGACCCGTACTTTCTGATCAGGCACACACCATGACAAAACGCACGTTTGAAATTTACCGCTACGACCCCGATACCGACGCCAAGCCCTACATGCAAACCATCGAGGTCGAACTCGACGGTACAGAGCGTATGTTGCTTGACGCTTTGATGAAACTCAAAGCTGTCGATCCCAGCATCAGCTTTCGCCGCTCCTGCCGCGAAGGCGTGTGCGGCTCTGACGCGATGAATATCAACGGTAAAAATGGTCTCGCCTGTTTGACCAATATGAACACCTTGCCCGGCAAGATTGTGTTGAAGCCGCTGCCAGGTCTGCCCGTTATCCGCGACATGATTGTCGACATGACCCAGTTCTTTAAGCAATACCACTCCATCAAACCTTATTTGGTCAACGACACACAACCGCCAGAAAAAGAGCGCTTGCAGTCGCCCGAAGAACGTGATGAGTTGAACGGTTTGTATGAGTGCATTTTGTGTGCAAGCTGTTCTACCAGCTGTCCTTCATTCTGGTGGAACCCAGACAAATTTGTGGGACCCGCTGGCTTGTTGCAAGCCTATCGCTTCATTGCAGATAGCCGCGACCAAGACACTGCTGGACGCTTAGATAATTTGGAAGACCCTTACCGCTTATTCCGTTGCCACACCATCATGAACTGTGTTGATGTGTGCCCTAAGGGTTTGAACCCAACCAAGGCAATTGGCAAGATCAAAGAGTTGATGGTGCGTCGCGCCGTCTAATCGTTCTTTCTATGCAAGTTGAATCACCCTTTCGAGACACTTCTGTCGGCGACCCCATGCTCGAGGGCTTGGCGGGGGATCAACCTTTGAACGAGCGGGCCTTAAGCAAACTGCGTTGGCGCAGCCGCCGCGGTTTGCTAGAAAACGATTTATTCATTCAAAAGTTTTTTAAGCAATATGAATCGCAACTCACCGTGGCCCACGCCCGCGGTTTGTATGCCTTGATGGATTTGTCTGACAACGATTTGCTTGACCTACTACTCAAGCGCAAAGAAATGCCAGACACCGTGACACAAGAAGAAGCACTAGAGGTGCTGAGTATGTTGAGACACTGAACGCAACACTGACATTAGGAAACCACTATGAAACTCTCAGACAACAAAGCCACTCTGTCGTTCAGCAACGGCAGCCCAAATATTGAAATGCCCGTCTACCAAGGCACGATTGGCCCCGACGTGATCGATATCCGTAAGCTCTATGGTCAAACGGGCATGTTCACCTATGACCCAGGTTTTTTATCTACTGCTGCGTGCCAGTCCGCGATCACCTACATCGATGGTGATAAAGGGGAGTTGCTCTATCGTGGCTATCCTATTGAACAACTTGCCACCCAATGCGACTATTTAGAAACTTGTTATTTGTTGCTCAAAGGTGAGTTGCCAAACGCCTCGCAAAAACAAGCCTTTACCAAGCTCGTCACCTACCACACCATGGTCAATGAGCAAATGCAATTCTTTTTGCGTGGCTTTCGCCGTGATGCGCACCCTATGGCCGTCATGACGGGCTTGGTCGGCGCTTTGTCTGCCTTCTATCACGACAGCACCGACATCAANNGCCATGGCTTACAAATACACCATTGGCCAACCTTATATGTATCCCAAGAACGACTTGAGCTATGCGGGCAACTTCTTGCGCATGATGTTTGGTACACCTTGCGAAGAATACAAAGTTAACCCCGTACTCGAGCGTGCGTTGGATCGCATCTTCATCTTGCATGCAGACCACGAGCAAAACGCGTCCACTTCGACTGTACGTTTGTGCGGCTCTTCCGGTACCAATCCATTTGCAGCCGTTGCGGCTGGTGTGGCTTGTCTCTGGGGCCCTGCCCACGGCGGTGCTAACGAGGCGTGTTTGAACATGCTCGAAGACATCCAAAAAATGGGAGGCGTTGCCAAAGTCGGCGAGTTCATGGAAAAAGTCAAAGACAAAAACTCTGGCGTCAAACTCATGGGCTTTGGTCATCGTGTGTATAAAAACTACGACCCACGCGCCAAACTCATGCAAGAAACTTGCAACGAAGTTTTGCAAGAACTGGGGCTTGAAAACGATCCTTTATTTAAACTTGCCAAAGCCCTCGAGAAAATCGCCTTAGAAGACGACTATTTTGTGCAGCGCAAGCTCTACCCTAATGTCGACTTTTACTCTGGCATCGTGCAACGCGCGATTGGTATTCCAGTGAACTTGTTCACCGGTATCTTTGCTTTGGCTCGCACTGTTGGCTGGATTGCCCAGTTGAACGAAATGATTGGTGACCCTGAATACAAAATCGGCCGCCCTCGCCAGTTGTTCACCGGCGCTGCCAAGCGCGATGTGCCACCTTTGGCCAAACGCTGACACCCCACACCTCGGAGATTGATGACATGGGACGCACCCTGTACGACAAAATTTGGGACGAGCACGTCGTCCACACCGAAGA
>DDYJ01000005.1:0-6374 GCA_002347905.1 Comamonadaceae bacterium UBA2237
AAGTACTTGCCGCCACGCTGCATAAAGCTATGCACATCAGATAAATTGGCTTTCAAAATAGTTTTGAAAGTTGTGGCCTCTCCATCGCCACCAGGAAAAACGACGAGGTCTACATCGTCAAAAAATCCTTCCCCTACCTTATGCCGCGTAAACAATTTAATGTGCGCTATTGGCGATAAGGCTGCGATCACTCCGTTGACTGAATCTGTGGAGCAAGTAGGATGGTGTAAAAAAAGAGCAATGGTTTTCTGCATACCAAGTTCAATTATCTATTTCAAAACCACCTTGCTTGCGATCAATTCAGCAGACGATTTACGCAACCCACCCGAATCGGGTGTCATGAAAAAAGCTTTAAAGAGGTTACTGAGCCATAGGCACAGAAGACCAAGACACCATTTGCCAACCCAATGCCCTCTTGGCCCAGACTTGTAAATAACGGCTCATCACAACTTTCTTGGTTCCAGCGACTGCAACCTCAATGCGAAGATCGCCATTAACCAAGACGACTTCGCCTATGACTCGAAATTCACGCTGAAGAACATCTAACGCGTGGTAGGTGTAGTGACCACTGGCAAGCTTTTCAAGGTATTGCTTCTTGTCTTCTTGAACTGCACTGGAGTGAACGTAACGCAAATCTTCACCCATCAAAGGTTCTAAAGCCTTGTAGTCGCAATTTAGAATAGCCTGCGTGCGCTTGGCGTCTATAGCTTCGATTTCTTGAATCACATCTTTATCACTCATGAATAATGTCTCCTTGTTTTATGTTGAAATTAAATGCTGACATGTTAATTCACAAAGAGAAAATAGTTTTGATCAAGAAATTAATCTTGGATCTGAGTAATTTAAATCCCTAAGAAAATTCCCCTATGTCCGTTCACACCAACTAAGAAACAGTCAATCCGACGCAATGTCGTAGGGAACTGAATACGCAGACAAAATTTTCTCTGCGGCTTCGCGGTCCGCNNATGCTCCACGGACAGCTCAAGGCTTGCAGTGCACCTTCAAAAACGCGTTTAGCAGCATCCATTTGTAAAACATGCTTCATAGGTTTTCCCACCGAGGTCAATGGCAACTTGTCGAGTATGAAGATTTCTTTGGGAACGGCAGGCCTCTCTGGAATACGCTCACTGGCAAAACTCAACAACTCATCTGCGGAGACTTGCATGCCAGGGTGCAGCTCAACATACGCAATCGGTAACTCACCAGCATGCGCGTCAGGTTTTCCCACCGCCGCAGCCAAGGCAACATAAGGGGACTGCAACAAAGCTTCTTCAATGAGTCCTGGTTCGATGTTGTGACCACCACGAATAATCAAATCTTTTTGCCGACCGCTGATGCGCAAATAGCCTTGCGCATCGATACTTCCAAGGTCACCCGAAACAAAAAATCCATTGGGTAAAAAGGCGCCCTTATCCTGGCTGGCATCTAAATAACCACCTGCCACACCANNACCCCTGCCACACCAGGGCCGCCTACTAACACCATCCCGATTTCATCCACATCGCAGTCACGCAAAATCGTTCCGCCCTCGCCCATCTTCACAATACGCAGCTTGACGTATGGCACGCGAATGCCAGAACAACGCCTTCTGACTTCTCCATCACGCGGGTCTAACGTGCAGTGACTTGTGTTCTCGGTCATGCCATAACTCTGGAGAACTTGTGCGCCCGTTACTTCAGTCACACGGTCTTGCACGGCAGGAGCCATGGCGGTAGAACCCGTGGCGAAGTAGGGACGAAGGGAAGATATGTTCTCAGTAGTTGGCGGGTTTTTAGCGAGCACCGACAAGGTGGTTGGAACGCCAGAAACCTGTGTGATACCGAATCGTTCGATGTAACGCCAGTAGTTGGCGATGTAGGTTTTATCGCGCGCTCCAAAAATACTAGGGATGACAGCAGTATTGCCATTAGCTGTGTTGACGAGCCCACGCACCAACAAACCACCTATGTGAAATAGCGGTGTATCAGAGAGCACCACATCGCGCCGCGTGAAGGCGAGACCGTTGTTAGCAGCCCAATGTCTAAAGACCATGCCGCCATGCAAGATCTTGACGATTTTGGGGTGCCCCGTTGTACCACCCGAGTGAACGTAACAAGCGATGCTATCGCGCTGCGCTGTTTCACGTGCAAACGTAAGTCGGTCACTGGGATACTGAGATGCGGCAACCAGTAAGTCGTCTTTGGCAGGTTCATTAAACGCTTCATGCAAAGTAAATAACTGAGGCTGAACTGGCAGGCTCGATACAGCTACCTGCACGTTTTCCCATACAGAAAATCCTTGCGTAGGTGCTAAGGCGATCACCAGCTTGACCTGTGCGCGTTGCATCAAGTCTGCCAAGGCATGGGCGTCAAGCATCCAGTTGATGGGGAACACTCGAACCGCCAATAAACCGCCAATCATGGCAGCAAACAAACCCGGTACCGTAGGAGAGACTACAGCCACCACATCGTCTGCACCTATTCCACTTGCACGCAAAAGATTGGCGCATTGGATGGCGTGAGCTTCTAGTTCGCCAAAGGTCCAAGTACGTACCTCGCCATCCACATTGCCGTTGTGCGTGGCATACAAAGCAATCCGACTCGGATCATCACGGCATCCTTCGAGCAAGTTCAAAGCAAAGTCCCAACGCGTGATGCGTTGTTCAAGCGGTACTTGTTCGATGGCTTCAACATCGGCCAAACTGCGTAGCGGTTCGTAATGGTCTTGAAGAGCACCAGCTCCAGGCAGATGCTGGCTCATATCGCCCCCGCCAAAGACAAAGTGCGTTCAGCCAAACGCACGTTAGCGTAATCAACCATCATGCCCTCAAATTTCACGGCGCCTACACCCCGCGCCTCGCCTTCACGAAAGGCTGCAAGCAAGCCGCGCGCATAGGCAACTTCTGACTCGCTCGGCGAAAAGACGGTATGCATCACATCCACTTGTGTGGGGTGAATGGCCATCTTTCCTACAAAACCTAACTCGCGAGCAATTAAACATTCTTCGCGCAACATATCGACGTCTTTGAGATTCATAAACACACCATCAACCAGCCACTGCAAGCCAGCGGCTCGTGCATCAACCACCAATTTGCTGCGCGGATAAGTAAGCGCCAAACTGCGTGGCGTCCAGCGCCCACCTAAGTCAACCATGAAATCGCCCTGCTCTGCACTCGCCAACGCCATGCCAATGACCCTTGGGGAGGCTCTGGCAATATCAAAACCATTACGAAGACCTAGACAAGTTTCAATCAAGGGAAGGACAGACAGAGTGCCTTCTTGCAGGGCGTGTTTTATCTCAATCATCTGCAAAGCTTTGGCCACAGTTTGCACGTCCTCTGCATCATCGGCTTTTGGCAAAACAACACCGGCCACATTCGTCAAGTCGATTTCCTCAGTCAAAACCTGAAGGTCGGCCATGTAGTCACCCGCTCTTGGATTGCTAATGCGCAAGAACATGGGCTTCTTTAAACCTGTACCCAGTGCATTGGCAATGTTTTTGCGAGCTTCATCTTTGGCGTTTAAGGGAACAGAATCCTCTAGATCAAAGATCATGGCGTCCGCATCGCCGAGTTGTGCTTTGGACAGCAACTCCGAACGGCTTCCTGGTGCAAATAACAGAGTGCGGTACATCTTTGTGGGGTTGTTATGCATGGCTTATTGACCTTTCCAAACAGGCGAACGTTTTTCAAGAAATGCCTTAGGACCTTCTTTTGCGTCATCAGTTGTATATAAAAATGATGCCAAATCTTGCTCTAAGCGAAGTCCGTCCGCTAATGTCAAGTCCGCACCTCTGTGCACTGCGGCTTTGGCGCTACGCACAGCAATAGGTGCGTTGACTGCTATTTGCTCGGCGAGTTGCGTCGCTTTGCTAAGTAACTCTTTGGCAGGAACGACATATTCGATCAAACCTATGGCTAATGCCTCTTGGGCGGAAACAGTGCGTCCCGTCAAAATCATGTCCAAGGCACGGGCGGAACCGACACGGCGGGACAGCCGCTGTGTACCACCATTGCCAGGCATCAGTCCACGTTTCACTTCGCCAAAAGCAAAGGTTGCTTCTTCGGCAGCAACGGTCAAGTCACACAAAAGCGCGAGCTCTACACCACCCCCAACGGCCAAGCCGTTAACCGCGGCGATGATCGGTTTGTCAAACGTAGCAATGCCTTCGTTGTTTTCCCAGCGGTAGCGCTTCATTTCTGCTACGGGAATATCTGCATTTGTCTTGGCAAATTCCCGAAGATCCATGCCTGCTGAAAAAGCTTTCTCACCACCACCTGTCAGCACCACCACACTTACTTCAGCATCGCGACGCAAGGCATCTAAGGCTTGGCGCAATTCACTTCGCATTTGCATATTGATCGCGTTCATGGCGTCGGGTCGGTTGAGTATCAACGTGGCGACACGTGCGGTTTTTTCGACCTTGATGGTCTCAAAGGTGATAGTGTTCATAGGGTTTGAGAGGTTGTGCAAATATAGAATAACCTAATCAGGTCATATCACCTGTAGCCTGTTTGTCAGCAATACCTATGAATTTTGGAAATACCAGCGATCAGGAGTTGATGCTCCAGTCCGTTCGATCATTGTTAGACGATGTCTGCAGCATGGAATATGCCTCTAAATGCGACATCAACCGCACGCCTCCGAGAGAAGCTTTTAATGCCATGGCCCAAAATGGCTGGTTGGGTTTGATCGCCCCAGAATCGTTCGGCGGATCTGGCGGATCCCCTACTGATCTTGCTTTGGTTTTGGAAGAAACTGGCCACCATTTTGAAGAATTAGGCTTGTGGCTGTTTCGCAGCTTTACCTACGGTTGCTATGCCATTCTCCAGCACGGTACCGATGAACAAAAACAGCGCATCGTGCCAGGCGCCGCTAACGGCAAGTTGTCATTTGCTTTCGCACTGTCAGAGCCTGACTCGGGTTCTGACGCCGCATCCCTCAGAACGCGTGCGGTGATCGATGGTGACTATTTCATCGTCAATGGACGCAAGCAGTGGACATCGGGTATGGACATTGCCGACTATGTCTTGGTTGCACTGCGCACCAACGACCTAGGTAAAAAACAATTAGGCATCAGCACCCTGATGATCGATACCAAATTGCCTGGGATAGAAGTGCGCAAAATTGCCACTTTGGGCCAACACGCGATTGGAACGACAGAAGTAACATTCACCGATGTGCGTGTGCCTCGCAATGCTTTGTTGGGTCAACTCGACCACGGTTGGGCAGTGTGCGAAGACACTTTGCGCTATGAGCGTCTATGCCTCTCCGCTGTCCGCATTGGCGCTGCGCGTCAAGCTTTTGAATATGCGTTGGACTACGCAAAGACTCGCCACCAATTTGGCAAGCCCATAGGTAGCTTTCAAGTCACGCAGCATAAATTTGCCGACATGAAAGTGATGCTCGACACATCGTTCACCATGGTGCGTCGCTACGCGTGGTTGATGGAAAACGGCAAAGCCGAACGCGCTGATACTGCTGTGATCAAGTACTACATCGCCGAGTCTTACAAAACTATTTCAGACATATGCCTGCAAATCCTCGGGGGCTATGGATACAGCATGGAATATCCAATGCAACGCTTCTTCCGCGACTCACGCTTGGCCACCATTGGCGGCGGCACTTCGGAAATTCAAAAGAACATCATTGCTTCTACTTTGGGGCTTTGAACTAACTTCGCCACAAGAAGGCCTACCTATCCATAGGCCTCCTTGATTTGTAACTGGCGATTAACTACAAAGATGTTCTAGCCAAAATCAAGGCGTGTTCAAAAGGATTACTCTCCACCACTTGCGTAACCAAGCCCCATCGCTGGGCTTGTTCAGCATTAAAGGGCCGCCCAGTCAATGTCGCATACGCCAATCCGCGTGGTGACATCACCTCGCCCACTGCTTTGAGGATCTGGCCTCCAGCGACAAAACCGAAATTGATTTCGGGCAAACCTAACTTGGCTTCGCGTTGCACCACCACTGCAGTGGACGCGGCCAGGATGGGCAATCCTCCACCCAAGCAGTAGCCTTCAACTGCAGTGAAGATTTTTTGCGGCATTTGGCGAATCAACGCAATGCGCCAATGCTCGGTGGCTGCACGTGCACGCTGCAAGACATCGGTCGGGCGAGTCGAGCTGTCGAAGAAGTCCTTCATGTCCATACCGGCACAAAAATGACCGCCTAAGCCATGAAAGACGATAGCTTTCACCGTCGAATCGGTTTTGGTTTTAAGCAGCACGTCTTCTAGTGCTAGCGTCATCTCCACGCCAATGGCGTTGCGTTTATCTGGTCGGTTTAGACCGATACAACGTATGCCGTCTGCTGAGTCTTCTATCTTGAGCATTGTTTAAGCGCCAGCGCCTGGCTTAGATTTTCCAGCCAGAAAACTTTCAATCGCCAAGGC
>DDYJ01000005.1:6483-8085 GCA_002347905.1 Comamonadaceae bacterium UBA2237
TCTAACTCTGACACAGGATAACTTAGCGTAGACCAGTCGTCTTGTCCCGTAGCGAGAACGATGTCGCAAGCTTGTAATACAGCTAACGCCTGATCATGAATATGCCCAGGCACCGTGGCCACAATGGGTTGGGGTAAATCGCGCAAGCGTTGTACAAACTGATGGTTAACTTCCGGATCGGTTTCAGCAGCAGAACCAAGGGACGCGCCAAATTGCTCACCTTCGTCGCGCAGCACGATGACGTTGACGTTTTCATCGGCCTGCGCGAATGACAACAGGGCCATGAGTTTGTTCATCGCGTTCACCTGTAATCGAATAGTCAGCACACCCTCGACTAGATCATCGGGCGCATAGGGACTAGCGCTCATCAAGCCACTAACTCACGCATGATGCGATAAAGTTTTGCCTGGCCTTCAAAACCAATGCCGGGCCGCTCAGGCAAATTCAACTTGCCTTCAGTCAAACGCGCATCGTCAGCAAATCCACCGAAGTCACCAAAAACGCCTGGGTAAGACTCCGCTCCGCCAAGGCCAAAGCCCGCAGCAATGTGCAAAGACATTTGGTTACCACCATGGGGAAACAGCCCGCTTCTTTGCCAACCCATGGCATCTAACCTAGAAAGGGTGTGGGCATATTGGGCGATACCATAAGCCTGAGGCGGATCAACTTGGATGACATCGCGGTCCCCACGTAGCCCCCCAAATCGCACCAGGTTTTCTACGTCTTGGGTGGAGAACAAGTTTTCGCCTGTGGCCAATGGGCTTTCATACATTTGGGCGATTTCAGCCATCAGGCCATAGTCCAAAGGATCACAGGGTTCTTCGAACCAACGTAGTTTGAACGTTGCTAAAGCCTTGGCGTAAGCGAAGGCATTCTCGCGGTCAAATTTACAATTGGCATCCACTGCCAAATGCTCGCCAGGACCTACGACTTGCAGCACAGCCTCTAAGCGACGTAAGTCTTCAGACAAAGGCAAACCACCGACCTTCATCTTGACCATGGTGTAACCGGCATCGAGATGGCGACGCATTTCGTCTTGTAAGTCTTTGATGGTTTGGCCTGGGAAATACCATCCACCACCTACATAACAAAACACGTGATCGGCGATTTTTCCGCCATTGAAACGTTCAGCCAAAACGCGGTGCAAGGGTTTACGTTCGACTTTGGCCACTGCATCCCACAGAGCAACTTCTATCGTGCCAATGGCAATCGAGCGCTCGCTGTGGCCACCGGCTTTTTCTCGCTGCATCATGCAGGCCACGATTTTTGAAGGGTCTAGGTTTTCACCTGTTGCGTCTAGCAAGCTGGCTGGATCAGCGCGCAAAATACGCGGAATAAAACGATCCCGCATTTGTGCACCGCAGGCATAGCGACCGGTGGAATTGAAGGCATAGCCCACCACAGGTTGGCCGTCACGCACGCAGTCGGTGATCACAGCGACCACCGAAGTGGTCATCTCTGAAAAATCAAAACTTGAATTGCTGAGGGTTGAATTGAGCGGTACGGCTCTCTCTCGTATGTCGACGATACGCATAGCGAAGTGAATGGTCAGCTAAGTACTTATTCAACCTTGATTTTTGCGTCGCGGATCACTTTGCCCCA
>DDYJ01000199.1 GCA_002347905.1 Comamonadaceae bacterium UBA2237
ACGATGCCGGTGGGCAAGTGGGTGATGCGCACCGCAGAGTCGGTCTTGTTGATGTGCTGGCCGCCCGCGCCGCTGGCACGAAAGGTGTCGATCCGCAAGTCGGACGGGTTGATCTTGATGGCCTGCGCCTCATCGGGCTCTGCCAAGACCGCCACCGTGCATGCGCTGGTGTGTATGCGCCCCTGTGTTTCAGTGGTCGGCACGCGCTGCACGCGGTGGCCGCCAGACTCAAACTTCAACAAGCCGTACACCCCATCGCTGGAAGACCCTGCATCAATGCGCACGACCACCTCCTTGTAGCCACCGAGTTCACTGGCCGACTCGCTCATCACCTCACTACGCCATCCTTGGCGCTCTGCAAAGCGCATGTACATGCGCAGCAAGTCCGCAGCAAATAGTGCGGACTCATCGCCACCGGTGCCTGCCCTAATTTCTAAAAACACGGGGCGCGCGTCGTCGGGGTCTTTGGGTAGGAGCATGCGCTGCAACTCGGCTTCGAGTTGGGTCAGCTCGGCCTCGGCGCTGGCGACTTCCTCTTGCGCCATTTCGCGCAGCGCGTCATCCGACCCGCTGTCTTGCAGCATCTGCTGGGCGGCTTGCAGGTCTGACTCGCGCTGTTGGTAGCGCGTGTAGCGGCTCGCGCTCGCGGTGAGCTCCGTGTGCTCACGCGAGAGCACTAAGAACTGGGACATGTCTTGCATGATGTCTTCACGAGAGAGCAAAAAATCTAGCTCAGACAGCCGTTGTGCAAAGCGCTCTAGCTGAGCGCGTAAGAAGGGTTTCATAGCCGCAGACCCTAACGGTTGTTACGTAAAAAGAAATGCTCAATTGCGTAGCGCGCTTTTTCTCGCGCCAGTGCGTCACCCGTGTGGAGCTCTGCCATGGCGCCGTGCAGCATTTTTTGGGTCAATCCCTTGGACAGCGCCTCGAGCACCGACTCGGGTGACTCGCCCTTGGCCAGCAACTTGTAAGCACGGGCTAGTTCGGCCTCGCGCCAGGCATCGGCCTGGGAATTGAGCTCCTGAATCAGGGGCACGTTGCTGCGTTGGTCCAACCAGTGGGCGAAGTTTTGCACGCCCGCATCGATGATGGCCTCCGCCTGCGCTACCGCAGCTTGTCTATTGGCCTGGCCTGTTTGTACGACTTCTGACAAGTCGTCCACTGTGTATAGGTAGACGTCAGCGAGCGACTTCACCTCTGGCTCTATATCGCGCGGGACTGCCAGGTCGACCATGAACATGGGGCGGTGCTTGCGTTTGCGCAATGCACGCTCCACAGCACCCAGGCCAATCAAGGGCAGTGTGCTGGCGGTGCAACTGACGACGATGTCGAACTCATGCAGGCGATCGGGCAGCTCACCCAAACGCAAAGCGACGCCACCCAAATGGGTTGCAATTTTTTCACCACGCTCTAAGGTTCGGTTGGCGACTGCCACACTGCGCGGACTCTTGGCGGCAAAGTGGGTGGCGCACAGCTCAATCATCTCGCCCGCACCGACAAACAGCACATGGGTTTCGCCCAAGTCTTCGAACAACTGCGAGGCCAAGCGCACAGCGGCGGCGGCCATGCTGATGGAATGCGCGCCAATCTCGGTTGAGCTACGAACCTCTTTTGCAATCGCAAATGAGCGCTGGAAGAGTTGGTTGAGGGTGGTGCCTAAAGCCCCTGCATCGGATGCGGCGCGCACGGCGTCCTTCATCTGGCCCAAAATTTGGGGCTCCCCGAGCACCATCGAATCGAGCCCGCTGGCCACCCTGAACGCGTGCCGCGCGGCATCGTTTTCTTGCAAGGTATAGGTGTGGGTCTTTAGCGCATCGGCACTGACGCCGCCAGACTGGGCCAGCCAGTCCAAGGTTTGCTGGATTTGCCTCTCACTGCCCGCGCCGTAGATTTCGGTGCGGTTGCAGGTCGACAAGATGGCGACCTCGCTGTCTTGGGATACGGCCCGTCGCAGACCGTCCAGGGTGGCACCCATTTGTTCGGTCGCAAAAGCAAAACGGCCCCGCAAATCGAGCGGGGCGGTGTTGTGATTGAGGCCAAGAGCCCAGACTGCCATCCTCGAATTATAAAATTGACGCCTATGGGCCCACTAGACCAACTGATACACCTGCTTAACTTCTTTGCGCCTGCATGGGGCGTAGCGTTTTTCTGCGTGGTTTTTGCGCAGCTTGCAGCGCGGCGCTGGTTGCCAGAGTCTCGGTGGGGCTGGATGCGCCAGCTCACGGTGAGTGGCGTATTGGGTTCTGTGGTGTTGGTCTCTGGTTTGGTTTTCTTTGGCATCGACGGCAAGATGGCCACTTACGGAGCCTTGGTTGTGGTGTGCGCGAGCGCCCAATGGACCATGTGCCGAGGCTGGTACGAATAGCCCCTACAAGGCCTCGCGTCATAGGGCCCTGCGGTAACATGCGTGGTTACCCCGTGCTAACCCCCCTATGAACGCTCCCACCCCGCTAAATTTACTGCTGGCACAGCCCACGGAAGCGCCTCGGCTGCGCGAAATTCCTTACAACTACACCTCATTTTCTGACCGCGAAATCGTCATCCGATTGCTGGGTGTTGCGGTTTGGGATTTGCTTTTGCGCCTGCGCCAAGAACGACGCACTGGACGCTCTGCGCGCATGCTCTACGAAGTGTTGGGCGATATTTGGGTGGTACAGCGCAACCCCTACCTACAAGACGACCTGCTAGACAACCCTCAGCGGCGTCGCCAGTTGGTCGACGCCTTGCACCACCGTTTGGGCGAAGTGCAGCGCCGCCGCTCCAACGAAGACGCCGAGCGTGACGCGCTGGTCGGCCAATTGTTAGAGGCCGCAAGCCGCGCAGTGGAGGCCTTTAACGCCGAGTTTGAAGCGATTGCGAGTTTGCGCAAAAAAACAGCACGCCAACTCAAAAAATACACGGCGAACGACAACATCAAATTTGACGGTTTGTCGCGCGTGTCCCATGTGACGGATGCGACCGACTGGCGTGTCGAGTACCCGTTTGTGGTGCTCACACCTGACACCGAGGTCGAGATGGCTGGCTTGGTCAAAGGCTGTATCGATCTGGGTCTGACCATCGTGCCGCGCGGCGGCGGCACGGGGTACACCGGCGGCGCAGTGCCACTCACGTGGAAGAGTGCCGTCATCAACACCGAAAAGCTCGAAGCCATGACCGAGGTCGAGCACATTCAATTGGCGGGACTTGACAACCCTGTACCCACCATTTGGACCGAAGCGGGTGTTGTCACCCAACGTGTGGCGGATGCGGCTGAACGCGCAGGCTATGTGTTTGCGGTGGACCCCACCTCAGCCGAAGCCTCTTGCGTTGGCGGCAACATCGCCATGAACGCTGGCGGTAAAAAGGCCGTACTGTGGGGAACGGCCTTAGACAACCTCGCCAGCTGGCGCATGGTCACGCCCGACGCACAGTGGTTAGAGGTGACGCGCGTTGGCCACAACTTGGGCAAGATCCACGACGCAGATGTCGCGAGTTTTGATCTGCACTATTTCGAAGCCGACGGCAAGACGCCGGTTCGGCACGAGCGTCTCGACATCCCAGGGCAAAGCTTTCGCAAAGTGGGTCTGGGCAAAGACGTTACCGACAAATTTTTAAGTGGCCTGCCTGGCATCCAAAAAGAAGGCTGCGATGGCTTGATCACCAGCGCGCGTTGGATCGTGCACCGCATGCCCGAGCACACCCGCACCGTCTGCTTAGAGTTCTTTGGCAACGCCAAAGATGCAGTGCCCAGCATTGTTGAAATCAAAGACTTCATGTTCGCTGAACAGAAGCGCACCAACACCTTGTTGGCCGGCTTAGAGCACCTTGACGACCGCTACCTCAAGGCGGTTGGATACGCTACAAAAAGTAAGCGCGGCGGTCTACCCAAGATGGTGTTGGTGGGCGATATCGCTGGCGACAACGCGGACGACGTGGCACGTGCTACATCAGAAGTGGTGCGTCTGGCCAACTCGCGCAGTGGCGAAGGCTTCGTAGCGATTAGCCCTGAGGCGCGCAAGAAATTTTGGCTCGATCGCAAACGCACGGCGGCCATTAGCCGCCATACCAATGCCTTCAAGATCAACGAAGACGTTGTGATTCCCTTGCCACGCATGGGCGAGTACACCGACGGCATCGAGCGCTTGAACATCGAACTGTCTTTGCGCAACAAACTCAACCTATGCGACGCGTTGGACGCCTTCTTCGCCGAGGGCAACTTGCCTTTGGGTGCGATAGACGACGCCAACGATGTGCCGTCCCCCGAGTTGTTGGAAGAGCGCGTGCAACAAGCGCGTGCGGTGTTGGCCGATGTGCGTGGCACTTGGCAGCAATGGCTCAATAACTGCGACGCACTTTTCCCGCAGCTGCAAGACCACAGTTTGCGTGCGAGTTGGAAAACGCAAATCCGCGCTGTGCTTGAGAACGTTTTCACGGGCGCGCAATTCCAACCCATCTTGGACGCCTGTAACGCGATTCACCAGCGCGTGCTCAAGGGCCGTGTCTGGATCGCCTTGCACATGCACGCTGGCGACGGCAATGTACACACCAATATTCCTGTCAACAGCGACAACTATGAGATGCTGCAAACCGCCCACGAGGCGGTAGCCCGCATCATGGTGCTGGCGCGTTCACTTGACGGGGTTATCTCTGGTGAGCATGGTATCGGTATCACCAAGCTCGAGTTCTTGACAGACGCTGAGCTGCAACCCTTTGCCGACTACAAGAAGCGCATCGACCCCGAGGGGCGTTTCAACAAGGGTAAGTTGTTGCGCCACGATGCATCTGAGCCTAGCGTGCGTGACGCCAGCCTGAGTCAGGCCTACACGCCCAGCTTTGGCTTGATGGGCCACGAGTCGCTCATCATGCAGCAGTCAGACATTGGTGCGATTGCCGACAGCGTCAAAGACTGCCTGCGTTGTGGCAAGTGCAAACCCGTCTGCGCCACGCACGTGCCGCGCGCGAACTTGCTCTACAGCCCGCGCAACAAAATCTTGGCGACCTCGTTGTTGGTCGAGGCCTTCTTGTACGAAGAGCAAACCCGCCGCGGTGTCTCCATCAAGCACTGGCAAGAATTCGAAGACGTCGCCGACCATTGCACGGTGTGCCACAAGTGCCTCTCGCCTTGCCCAGTCAAGATTGACTTTGGTGACGTGTCAATGAACATGCGCAACCTGTTGCGCAAGATGGGGCAAAAAACATTCAGGCCTGGCAACGCGGCGGCGATGCTGATGCTCAACGCCACCAACCCAGAGACCATCAAGTTTGCGCGCAGCGCTATGGTGGATGTGGGCATGAAGTTGCAGCGCTTTGCTAACGATGTCTTGCGCGTGGTCGCGCGCAAGCAAACCAATGCGCCACCTGCGACGGTGGGCACTGCGCCCATCAAGCAGCAGGTCATCCACTTCATCAACAAGAAGATGCCGGGCAATCTGCCCAAGAAGACAGCACGCGCTTTGTTGGACATCGAAGACAAAGACTACGTGCCCATCATCCGTAACCCGCAAACCACGACAGCAGACACCGAGGCAGTTTTCTATTTCCCTGGTTGCGGATCAGAACGCTTGTTCAGTCAAGTAGGACTCGCCACACAGGCCATGCTTTGGCATGCGGGTGTGCAAACTGTTTTGCCACCTGGGTACTTGTGTTGCGGTTATCCGCAGCGCGGCAGTGGGCAGTTCGACAAGGCAGAAAAAATCATCACCGACAACCGTGTCTTATTTCATCGTGTCGCCAACACGCTGAACTACCTCGACATCAAAACCGTGGTGGTGAGTTGCGGCACGTGTTACGACCAGTTGCAGGGCTACCAGTTCGACAAGATTTTTCCAGGCTGCCGCATCGTCGATATCCATGAGTACTTGTTAGAGAAGGGCATACAGCTCAACGCCAGCCAACAGGCCGGCTACTTGTTCCACGACCCTTGCCACAGCCCCATGAAGCAACAAGACCCGATGAAGACGGTGAAGGCATTGATGGGCGACCAAATTTTGAAAAGCGAGCGTTGCTGCGGAGAGTCGGGCACCTTGGGCGTGACGCGACCAGACATTTCGACCCAGGTGCGCTTTCGCAAAGAAGAAGAGTTGTGCGCAGATGAGACCGCTTTGCGCGCCATGACGGGCGAAGCAAAGGGCGACTTAAAAATTCTCACCAGTTGCCCCAGTTGCTTGCAGGGACTCAGCCGCTACGGTAACGACTTGCAAAACGGTTTGCTAGAAGCCGACTACATCGTGGTCGAGATGGCCAACAAAATTTTGGGTGAAGAGTGGATGGCGCAATATGTGCAGCTGGCCAATTCTGGTGGCATAGAAAGGGTGTTGGTCTAAATGACTGGACTAAAAACGGACACCCCAACACCAGAGGACATCACCGCCCACAGCGCAAGCCGTGTGCTCGAGGTGAAGTTTTCTGATGGTGCGACGTTTCGCATTCCGTTCGAACTAATGCGTGTCTACAGCCCTTCCGCCGAAGTCAAGGGACACGGCCCTGGGCAAGAGGTTTTGCAGACGGGCAAGCGCAACGTCGGCTTGCTAGACATAGAGCCCGTGGGCAACTACGCCATCAAGCCGACCTTTACCGATGGCCACGACAGCGGCTTGTTCACCTGGGAGTACTTGTACTTCCTAGGTTCTGAGCAAGACGCCTTGTGGGCAGACTACGAGAAGCGTTTGGCCGCAGCTGGTGTGACGCGTGATACGCCTATGCAAAGAGCTGCGGGCAGCGCAGGCGGCGCATGCAGCAGCCACGGACACTAAGCAGCCACGGCCACTAAAAATGAGTTCTACACACTTCGGTTTTCAGACGGTAAACGAGCAAGACAAGTCCAAGCACGTGCGCCGCGTGTTTGATTCAGTTGCCAGCAAGTACGACGTGATGAACGACCTCATGTCGCTTGGCTTGCACCGAATTTGGAAGCACTACACCACAACAGTGGCAGACATTCGCCCTGGTTACCAAGTGTTGGACATCGCTGGTGGCACGGGTGACCTGTCGATGGCCTTCGCCAAACAAGTCGGCCCCACTGGGCGTGTGGTGCACACCGACATCAACGAAGCCATGCTGCGCACTGGCCGCGACCGCTTGGTTGATAACGGCTTGAATTTGCCTACCTTGGTATGTGACGCAGAGAAGTTACCTTTTGCAGACAACCACTTCGATGTGGTGAGCGTTGCCTTCGGTCTTCGCAACATGACGCACAAAGATGTGGCCTTGAAAGAAATGTGCCGCGTCCTCAAGCCCAACGGCAAGTTGTTGGTGTTGGAGTTTTCCAAAGTCGCTAAGCCTCTTGAAAAACCCTACGACTGGTATTCCTTCAACATATTGCCTAAGCTTGGCAACTTGGTAGCAGGTGATGACGCAAGTTACCGCTACCTGGCTGAGTCTATACGCATGCACCCTAGCCAAGAAGAACTCAAACAATTGATGAAGCAATGTGGCTTTGGCCACGTGGACTTTCACAACATGAGCGCGGGTGTGGTGGCCTTGCACGTAGGTATCAAGTGCTGATGCGCATAAGTGCGTAAGTTGCTAACAACTAGGAGATGACATGAGGAATTGGATCGCAGTGTTCACGATGGCTATTGCATTCGTTTGCGTCCCTGCCGATGCGGCCAAGCGCTTGGGTGGCGGCAAGTCTATGGGGCAGCAGTCCAACCAAGTGACGCAGCGTGAGGCTACGAAGCCTGCGACGCCAAATGCTGCGCCTAACGCAGCACCCAACGCAGCGCCAACCGCTGCACCACGCGCAACGCCTCCTGCACCAGCACCTGCCCCCAGCAGACCATGGGCTGGCATGTTGGGTGGCTTGGCCGCTGGCTTAGGGCTAGCGTGGCTAGCGCACTCGCTCGGCTTTGGCGCGGAGTTCGGTCAGTTCCTGATGTTTGGTTTGTTGGCCTTGGTCATCATGATGGTGGTCGGAATGTTCTTGCGTCGTCGTGCAACACCGGCGCATGACAACAGCCCCTACGCATTCGAAGGTGCGCATGGAGGGGGTGACATCCACACTCCCACGCAATACAACCCCAAGAATGTTGGCAACGACGCCTCGGCTCGGCCGAATGACACAGACCCTGCTTACCAACCCGCCTCACCGCGTTCAGGCGCCATCATCGGGTCGGCTTTAACGGGCGACCAAACGTGGGGCGTGCCCGCAGGCTTTGATACCCAAGGCTTTGTGAACGCCGCCAAAGAAAACTTCATGTTGCTTCAGCGCGCATGGGACGCAGCTGATATGCCAACACTGCGCACCTTGATGACCGATGCCATGGTCGAAGAAATCAAAGCCCAACTCGCTGAGCGCGAGGCCACCGCTAGCGGACAACCGAACCAGACCGATGTGGTCATGCTCGAAGCCAAAATGCTCGGCATTGAAGAGTTGCCTACCTTCTACATGGCGAGTGTGGAGTTCTCGGGCTTGATCCGCGAAGAGCCATCCTCTGGTCCCACGCCATTTAGAGAGGTGTGGAATATGTCTAAGCCCAAAGACGGCAGCATGGGCTGGTTGGTCGCTGGCGTTCAAGCGCTGCAATAAACAAGGAATAATTGGGGGCTATGGCAACACAGTTCCCCTTTCCTTGGCTGATTGACGAGGCCCAACAACGCGTCATCTTGTTTATCAACCACGTTCTAATGCAAGAGCCTGCAGCGCGTGAGCGTTTGCAGCGTCAAAAGGGCCGAAGCATTCAACTGGTGTGGCGTGATTTTGTTTTTCAATGCGTCTGCACACCTGCTGGTTTGATGGAGTGGACTGCTTCTAACGAAGCTAAGCCCGATTTGATTTTGCAGGTCAACGAGCCCTCACCGTTTGTATTGGCCAAGTCTGTCTTACAAGGCGACAAGCCACCGATTCGCATCGAGGGTGACGTGCAGTTGGCCGCAGAGGTTAATTGGTTGATCGACCACGTGCGATGGGATGTGGAGGAAGACCTCGCGCGCATCATCGGCGACGCGCCTGCCCACATGGTGGTGCAAAACGCCAAGAAGGTGGTCGAAGCCTTGCGCAGTTTTGTTCTCGCAAAAATGCCTAACTCCAATGCAACGAAAGATTCTGTATGACCCGTTTGTTTCGCGGCGTCTACATTGTCTTCATTGTTCTCAGGTACGGACTAGACGAGTTGGTGTTGACCAGTTTTCAGAGACCTGGTCTGCGCCTTTTAGCCCGCTTCGTGTCGATTGGTCGTGACCTCTCCGCGCCGCGCGGACAACGCCTGCGCGAGGCCTTGGAGCAACTGGGCCCCATCTTTGTGAAGTTCGGTCAAGTGCTCTCTACCCGACGTGACTTGCTGCCCTTTGACATTGCTGACGAGTTGGCGATGCTGCAAGAGCGTGTGCCGCCTTTCCCATCTGAGCAAGCGGTGGCCATCATCGAGCGCGCATTTGGTAAGCCGTTGGGCGAGGTGTTCACAGAGTTCACTCTCCAACCCGTTGCCAGCGCATCGATTGCGCAAGTGCACTTTGCAGTCATCGTGGACCGCAACGGTGTGAGCCGCGAAGTCGCTGTAAAAGTGTTGCGTCCTGGCATGCTCGAAGTTATCAACAAAGACTTGAGTCTGATGCGGATGATGGCCAGCTGGGTAGACCGCCTATCGGTCGACGGCAAGCGACTAAAGCCCAAAGAGGTGGTGGCGGAGTTCGACAAGTATTTGCATGACGAATTAGATTTGGTTCGAGAGGCGGCCAACGCGACGCAACTGCGTCGCAACATGGACGGGTTAAATCTTGTTTTGATTCCAGAAATGTTTTGGGACTTCTGCCACACCGACGTGATGGTGATGGAGCGTATGAAGGGCATTCCTATCAGCCAGGTCGACCGCTTGCGTGAGGCGGGTGTCGACATTCAAAAGTTGGCGCGCGACGGCGTCACCATCTTCTTTACGCAAGTATTTCGCGATGGTTTTTTTCACGCCGACATGCACCCAGGCAACATTCAGGTCAGCGTAGACCCTGCAACCTTTGGGCGCTATGTGTCTCTCGACTTCGGCATCGTGGGCACGCTCACTGAGTCAGACAAAGAATACTTGGCACAAAATTTCGCCGCCTTCTTTCGACGTGACTACAAGCGCGTGGCAGAGTTGCATGTGGAATCTGGCTGGGTGCCTGCAGACACGCGCATTGACGAACTCGAGTCGGCCATTCGTGCAGTGTGCGAGCCTTACTTCGACCGGCCCTTGAAGGAAATTTCTTTAGGCTTGGTGTTGATGCGCCTATTCCAAACTTCGAGACGCTTCAACGTCGAGATACAACCGCAGTTGGTGTTGCTGCAAAAGACCTTGCTCAACATTGAAGGCCTTGGCCGTCAGCTAGACCCAGACTTAGACCTATGGAGCACGGCCAAGCCCTTCCTAGAAAAGTGGATGCTCGACCAAGTCGGTCCTAAAAAACTTTGGCAGCAACTCAAGGACGAGGCGCCACGCTACGCCAAGCTCTTGCCCGAGTTGCCACGCTTGCTGCACGACTTCTTGAAGCATCGTCAAAAAACCAACAACCCGTCTCTTGATGCGCTCATCGAATCACAGCGCCAAACCAATCGACTGCTGCAGCGCCTCATCTGGGCTGGTATTGGCTTTGTCGGGGGCTTGGCTGCCATGCAATTGTTCACACACCTTCATTAACCTATGCTGCTTGCACTCGTTTTTGTTTACTTGTTTATCACCATCGGTATCGGTCTCTTAGCTGCCAAGAAGGTACACAACTCGGCTGACTTTGCGATCGCTGGCCGACATCTTCCTCTAGCGATGATCGTCTCCACCACCTTTGCGACGTGGTTTGGCTCTGAAACTGTTTTGGGTATCCCTGCCAAGTTTGTCAACGGCGGTTTGCAAGGCGTGGTGGAAGACCCGTTCGGTGCAGGCTTTTGTTTGATCTTTGTTGGCCTGTTCTTCGCGGGCAAGCTCTACCAAATGACGCTCTTGACCATCAGCGACTACTACCGTGAGCGCTATGGACGTAGTGTCGAGGTGGCTTGTACGCTCATCATCATGCTGAGCTACTTGGGTTGGGTCTCTGCACAAGTGACTGCATTGGGTTTGGTGTTTAACGTGCTCTCAGCTGGTGCCATCAGCGTGCCTTGGGGCATGGTGATTGGTGTTGTCTCCATCTTGGCCTACACCTTGTTTGGCGGGATGTGGTCGGTCGCTATCACCGACTTTATTCAGATGATTATCTTGGTGGTCGGCTTGTCGGTTCTGGCTGTATTTGCAGCAGACCAAGCGGGTGGCGCAGACAAGGTCGTGGCCTTGGCGGTGAGCCAAGACATGTTCAAGTTTTGGCCTGAGCCTAGTTTTAAAGAGATTGCGTTTTTTATAGCGGGTGCGGTCACCATTATGTTTGGCTCCATCCCACAGCAAGATGTGTTTCAGCGCGTGATGTCTGCCAACAGCATCAAGGCCGCCACGCACGGACC
>DDYJ01000168.1:0-161 GCA_002347905.1 Comamonadaceae bacterium UBA2237
GCCAGGGTATTTGATGAAGGCTTTGCGGGGCCAGCAAGTAGCCGATGTCACCGCAATCGGAATCACGGGGGCGCCTGTTGCAATCGCAAGCCTTGCACCGCCGCTTTTATAAACGCCACGCTGCCCTCGCGGAATGCGGGTGCCTTCAGGAAACATGATGA
>DDYJ01000168.1:174-1799 GCA_002347905.1 Comamonadaceae bacterium UBA2237
AGCAATTCACGTTTGAACACATAGGCCAGAGGATGCGGCATGATGACTGGCATCAAAAAAGTCTCGTAAGTCGACTGGTGTTTCACCAACAAAATGGCAGGGCTGGTTTGACCAACGGGTAAATGATCAAAGCCATGGGTTCGGTATTCAATCCTCAAGATGACCCGCGCCGCCTGGATGCTGAGCCACAACCAAAACTGCGCCACCTTGTACCGCGCCACAGAGCCCACACCCACGGCGGCACTCAACACAATCAAAAGCGCTAATGGAACAATGGTGACGGCCATCACGGCCATGTGTAGGACCGAGCGCACAAAAGCGATCATGCAGAACTTCCGGTGTTCTGCGTGGTTAGAGAAACTTTGTTACTCGATTTAGCTACCGCTTGGGCTTTAGCTTGGGTTTTGGCCAGCAACCAATCGACGAATGCGGACAGGTCTTCATGCACTTGTGTATCGGTTGGGAAATCTGAAGGCAGCCTAGTTTGGCCCTTGTGGAGAGCACCCTTGCCTGTCAATACCAAGTGCGGCGCACAACCCACTGCTGTAGCGGCCTGTAAATCACGTAAGTGGTCGCCTACGGCGGGCACGCCTTTGAGGTCCATGCTGTAACGCTCGCCGATTTGCTCGAACAAGCCAGAAGCAGGTTTACGGCAACTGCAACTCTCGTCAGGGCTATGCGGACAGAAAAACACCGCATCGACACGGCCTCCCACAGCGCCCAACATTTTGTGCATCTTTGCATGCATGGCGTTGAGTGCTGCGACATCAAACAAACCACGGCCTAAGCCCGATTGGTTGGACGCAACCACCACATGCCAACCCGCGTGATTCAGACGCGCAATCGCTTCGAGCGCACCGGGCATAGGCGTCCACTCTTGTGCCGATTTGACGTACTCGTCGCTGTCGTGGTTGATAGTGCCGTCGCGGTCGAGGATAACGAGTTTGGTGATCATGTCTGGAGCCTCAAACTGCCAAGCAAGCCAAATCGGCGACTTGGTTCATCGCCAGATGCAACTGCTTGAGTAAGCGCTGGCGATTGTGACGCAGTGCAAGGTCCTCGGCATTGACCATCACATCGTCGAAGAACGCATCTACCGGTGTGCGCAAGGCAGAGAGTGTTTGTAAAGACGCGGTGTAGTCCCCAGCCACCCATTGCTTGTGAGCCTCAGGCGCTAATCGTTGCATGGTTTGGAACAGCGCTTTTTCTGCGGCTTCGGCAAGCAGGCTTTCGTTGACATCGCCTTGCACATCGTCGGCTTTTTTCAAGATATTGCCGATACGTTTGTTGGCAGCAGCCAGGGCTTGGCTTTCGGGCAATGCGGCGAATGCGCGCACGGCTTGCAAGCGACGCGTGATATCCGAGAGTTCTTGTGGACGCAGCGCCAAGACGGCTTCGACTTCTTGCGCCGAGAAACCTTGTTCACGCAAACTAGCAGACAAGCGGTCGTAGAAAAAAGCCGTTAACTGCACATGGGGATCGGTGATCGCGCCACCAAATACGGCAACGGTTTGGCCAATGATGTCCGACAGCGACAACGCCAAAGACGATTCGCGCAACATGCGAATCACGCCCAATGCATGGCGGCGCAAAGCGAAGGGGTCTTTGTCACCCGTTGGCAAATT
>DDYJ01000168.1:1819-3343 GCA_002347905.1 Comamonadaceae bacterium UBA2237
GCAATGACTAAACCAACAGTGTTGCGTGGCAAATCGTCACCTGCAAAACGGGGTTTGTAGTGGTCTTCGATGGCTTCTGCGATATCTGGATGCAGCCCATCATGACGGGCGTAGTAACCGCCCATGATGCCTTGCAACTCTGGNNCAAAAAGGTGGCATCGTCACCTTTGCGCATCAAGCCAGCGATAGCTTTGGCGATGGCGCGCACGCGTTGGGTGCGCTCGGCTTGTGTGCCTAATTTGTTGTGATAGACCACATTGGCCAGACCTTCGGCGCGGATCGCCAAGGATTTTTTGCGGTCTTGGTCGAAGAAGAATTTAGCATCTGCGAGGCGAGGACGCACCACGCGTTCGTTACCGCCAATAACAGCGCTTGCGTCGTCCGGCGTGATGTTGCTGACCACCAAAAACTGGTTGCTTAACTTACCCTTTGCGTCGAGCAAGGGAAAGTATTTTTGGTTGGCCTTCATGGTGAGGATCAAGCACTCGGGCGGGACGTCCAAGAATTCTTTCTCGAACGTGCAGGCGAGCACATTGGGGCGCTCGACCAAGGCGGTCACTTCGTCCAGCAAAGCGCTGTCTTCGATTGCGCGCACGCCGCCGCCTATCTTGGCTGAAACGGCCTCGAGTTGGCGCGTGATGTCATCGCGTCGCTCAATAAAACTGGCGATCACAGCACCTTCGGATTTCAGCTGTTCGGCATAGGTATCAGCACTTTTGAAAACCACAGGCGAGACCTTGGCTTCAAAGCGATGGCCTTGGGTGCTGTTGCCCGCTTGCAAACCGAGAGCAGTAACAGGCACTACGGTGCTTCCATGCAAAGCGACTAAGCCGTGCGCGGGACGCACGAATTGCACACTGCTCCAGCCTGGAAGTTCGCAGTCTTTTTCTAGCTGATAGGTCATCACTTTGGGGATGGGCAGTTTGGCGATCGCTTCGTCCAATGCTTTTTGCAAGCCAGCTGCCAAAGTTGCGCCTTGGACTTGGCTGTCATAGAACAACACCAAAGCATCTTTGCCTGGCTCTGGGGCTTTGCGCAAATGCGCCACAGCGTCTGCGCCAGCGCCGAGTGCTTGGAGTTTTTTGAGCAATGCGGCCGTCGCGTTTCCGCTAGCGTCTAGACCCACTGCAACAGGCATGAGCTTCTGTTCGACTTGGCGGTCAGGCGCTTGGGCAATGACTTCACTGATATGCGAAGCTAATCGACGCGGCGTAGCGTAAGAAGTAACGACTGAGTTGGTACTCAGCAAGCCTTGTGCGCGCAGTTGTTCGGACAACACGTCAGAAAAAGCGTTGCCTAATTTCTGGAGGGCTTTGGGCGGGAGTTCTTCGACAAATAGCTCAACGAGCAGGCTTTGGGTAATCATGGTGTGGCTGCTGTTTTAGGTGCGATTTGATCCACCCAAGCGCGCGGCGCCATGGGGAAACCTAAACGTTCGCGGCTGTCGTAGTAGCTTTGGGCGACGGCACGTGCGAGATTGCGAATGCGACCGATGTACGCGGCGCGCTCGGTCACGCTGATAGC
>DDYJ01000168.1:3531-3655 GCA_002347905.1 Comamonadaceae bacterium UBA2237
ACGTTGTCGACGCCTTGCAAATACATCGCGAGGCGCTCGAGGCCGTAGGTGATCTCACCAGTGATGGGTTTGCAGTTGATGCCACCAACTTGCTGGAAGTAAGTGAATTGCGTCACTTCCATGC
>DDYJ01000059.1:0-5490 GCA_002347905.1 Comamonadaceae bacterium UBA2237
TGGCAAAGTGGGGCGTTTTGCTATACGCCGCCAACTACATGGTGCGCAAAATGGAAATCAAAGAACAATTCTTTGCAGCCGTGTTGCCTATGGCCGCTGCAGTGGCGGTGGTAGGCGGATTGCTGCTGGTAGAGCCAGACATGGGTGCGTTCATGGTGATCGCCGTCATTGCGATGGGCATCTTGTTTTTAGGGGGTGTCAATGCCCGAATGTTCTTATTGATGTCATTTTTAATTGCTGGCGTGTTCGTGTTGATCATCGCCACCTCTGAATGGCGACGTGAACGTATCTTTGCCTATTTAGATCCGTGGAGTGCTACGAATGCGATTGGCAAAGGGTATCAACTCACCCATTCTCTGATTGCGATTGGTCGTGGCGAAATATTTGGTGTGGGTTTAGGTGGCAGTGTTGAAAAGCTCCATTGGTTACCTGAAGCACATACTGACTTTTTATTAGCGGTCATTGGTGAAGAATTTGGATTTGTTGGTTTGGTGTTGATCATCGGTTTGTTCATGTGGTTGACACGCCGCATCATGTATATCGGACGCCAAGCCATTGCGATGGATCGTGTTTTCGCAGGCCTAGTGGCACAAGGGGTTGGTATTTGGGTTGGCTTTCAGTCTTTTATCAATATTGGAGTGAACCTCGGTGCCTTGCCGACAAAAGGTTTGACATTGCCATTGATGAGTTATGGCGGCTCCGCCATCTTGCTGAATCTAGTAGCCATTGCAGTTGTCTTGCGCGTCGACTTTGAAAACCGTGTGCTGATGCATGGAGGGCGGCTATGAAAACTGCTCTCATCATGGCGGGTGGAACAGGCGGACATATTTTTCCTGGGTTGGCCGTGGCGCACCGATTGCGTGAGCGTGGATGGAATGTGCATTGGTTGGGAGGACCCGACCCTAGCATGGAAAGTCAGTTGGTTCCTCCACATGGTTTTGCCTATGAACAAGTGCAGTTCTCTGGCGTACGAGGCAAGGGGCTGATGACTTTGTTTACGCTGCCATTTACTTTGCTGCGTGCCTGTTGGCAGAGCGTACAAGTGTTGCGACGTGTCAAACCCCACGTCGTGTTGGGTCTAGGGGGCTACATCAGCCTTCCTGCAGGTCTCATGGCGGCACTTACAGGGCACAAGTTAGTGGTGCATGAACAGAATTCTGTTGCAGGTATGGCTAACAAAGTGTTGGCTCTCTTTGCACAATCTGTGTTGACAACTTTCCCTAATGTTTTGAAAAAAGCAGAGTGGATTGGAAACCCATTACGTGAAGCGTTTGTTAAGCAAGCGCGTCCCAGTGTGCGCTTGGGTAAACGGCATGGCCCGCTGCAACTCTTGGTAGTGGGTGGAAGCTTGGGCGCGCAAGCGCTCAACACGGTTGTCCCACAAGCCCTGGCCTTGATGACAGAGTTTCGCCGGCCAGTTGTCATTCACCAAAGTGGCGCAAAGCAAATAGATGCTTTGCGCGCAGCATATGCGGAGGTAGATGTACAAGCCACTTTGACGCCGTTCATTGACGATACCGCACAAGCCTTTGCCAATGCAGATGTGGTGATTGCGCGTGCAGGAGCGAGTACGGTTACAGAATTGGCGGCAGTGGGTGTGGCTGCTATTTATGTGCCGTTTCCTCACGCGGTAGATGACCACCAAACCACAAATGCCAAATTTGTAGTGGATGCTGGCGGTGGTTGGCTCATACCGCAAGCTGAACTGACTGCACAGGGTCTGGCAGATCAGTTGCAAGTACTTACCCGCGAAAAATTAATAGAAGTTGCAGAAAAAGCCTACGTAATGGGCAAGACCGATGCCACTGAAAAAACTGTAGCCATCTGCGAACAACTGGCAAGCCAAGGAGTTGTTGCATGAAGCACGCTATTCGCCATATCCACTTTGTTGGCATTGGTGGCTCAGGAATGAGCGGCATTGCCGAAGTTTTATTGAATTTGGGATATTCCATTTCAGGCTCTGATGTATCTGATAGCGCGGCTTTGAAGCGACTAGCAGGATTAGGCATACGTACTTATGTTGGCCATGCTGTTGCCCACATAGCAGGTGCAGATGCTGTGGTGACGTCAACTGCAGTGCAAGCTGACAACCCAGAGGTGGTCGCGGCGCACGCCAAATTGATACCCGTTGTGCCACGCGCAGTCATGCTGGCAGAGTTGATGCGTTTGAAGCAAGGTATCGCGATTGCAGGAACCCATGGCAAAACCACAACGACTAGTTTGGTGGCGAGTGTCTTGGCAGAGGCTGGCTTAGATCCCACATTTGTGATTGGCGGACGCTTGAACAGTGCCGGAGCAAATGCACAACTCGGCTCTGGGGATTACATCGTGGTCGAAGCAGATGAGTCGGATGCATCATTTTTAAATTTGTTGCCAGTGATGGCGGTAGTGACGAATATCGATGCCGACCACATGGATACCTATGGCCATGACTTCAATAATTTGAAAAAGGCATTCATTGAGTTTCTGCATCGCATGCCTTTTTACGGAGCAGCTATCTTGTGTACCGATGATCCGGCCGTACGCAGTATCTTGTCCGATGTGTCTCGACCCATCACGAGTTATGGTTTTAATTCTGATGCGCAAGTGCGTGCTGTCGACGTTCAAGCCAATAACGGACGCATGCAATTCACAGTGCAAAGACGAAATGGTGTAGAGATGCCCGACATGGACATCGATTTGAATTTAGCAGGCGAACACAATGTCTTGAACGCCTTAGCAGCGATTGCCATTGCAGTGGAGTTGAATGTGCCTGATGCGTCAGTAAAAAAAGCCTTGTCTGAATTCAAGGGCGTAGGACGACGCTTCCAACGCCATGGAGAAGTTGCGGCTAAGCATGGCGGGCATTTCACCTTGATCGAAGACTACGGCCACCATCCTGTAGAACTCGCTGCTACTTTGGCGGCAGCCCGTGGGGCTTTCAAAGACAGACGTCTTATTTTGGCGTTCCAGCCCCACAGATATACGCGTACGCGCGACTGTTTTGAAGACTTTGTCAATGTCTTGTCGCGTGCAGACATTTTGTTACTTACTGAAATTTATGCAGCAGGAGAAGCACCCATAGTCGCCGCCGATGGACGGGCATTGACACGTGCATTACGCATGGCAGGTTTCGAGTCTTTGGTGTTTGCAGAAGATATCCACAAATTGGCGCAAGTGATTTATGAGAACGCACAAGACGGCGATGTGGTGATGTGTATGGGTGCTGGATCTATCGGGCAAGTGCCGCTTCAAGTTTTAGCGATTGCGCAACAGCAGTTGGAAAGTGCGGCCTAAACAGTATGACAACAACACAGTCATTTGATGTAGGTACTGCCAAAGTGGCGGTTTTGATGGGCGGACGTTCTGCAGAACGTGAGATCTCGTTGATGTCGGGGGAAGGCGTTTTGAAGGCATTGCAAAGCAAAGGCGTGAATGCGCATGCATTTGACCCTGCCAACCAAGCCATGGATCAACTCCGACAGCAAGTCTTTACCCATGCATTTATCGCTTTGCATGGTCGGTATGGGGAAGATGGTTCTGTTCAGGGTGCGTTGGAGTTATTGGGTATTCCCTACACTGGCTCTGGTGTGATGGCTTCAGCCATTGCCATGGACAAAGTGATGACCAAACGGATTTGGTCTTCGTTAGGTTTGTCAACACCTAAGTCGGTGAGCCTTGCGCCCGACGCGCAATCGCAACAAGCCATTGCTGCGATTCCACAAACATTAGGGCTTCCGCTGATCGTCAAGCCTCCGCGCGAAGGTTCATCGATTGGCATTACCAAAGTAACGACTTCGCAAGAAATCGACGCGGCAGTAAAACTGGCGATTCAATATGACCCTGACTTGCTGTGTGAAGAATTCATCACTGGCGAAGAGTTAACTTGCCCAGTGATTGGCAATGGCATACATGCACGTGCTTTGCCAGTGGTGCGCATTGCTGCACCAGATGGTGCCTACGACTATCAGAACAAATACTTCACAGACGATGTGAAGTACCACTGTCCGAGTGGATTGCCTGAAAAAGAAGAGCAAGCTATTCAAGCATTGGTCGTTGCCGCTTACCGTGCACTGGGGTGCAGAGGTTGGGGTCGTGCAGACATTATGTTGCGTGCTTCAGACCGTAAGCCCTACTTATTAGAGATGAATACATCGCCTGGCATGACGAGCCATTCCTTGGTGCCTATGTCAGCACGGGCAGCAGGTATCAGTTATGAGGACTTGTGCATTCAATTGCTACAAAGTGCAACCTTAGACCATGCAGAGAGTGGCAAAAAAGCATGAGCACGTCACGCTACACCACCCACACACGCGTCCGTGCCGAAAAAAGCACAGTTGTGGAAGTTCCGTGGGATGTGAAGTTGATGCATATGGCGGGCTCTTTCATGTTTGCATGTTTGACTCTGGGTATTGTGTTCACAGTGTTTTGGGCAGCTGTGCATTTGCCTGTATTTAACTTAGTAGGTATCACGGTTGAGGGCGAAGTGGACCACAACAACGCAATGACTTTGCGAGCCAACGTGACGACGCGCATGACAGGTAATTTTTTCACTGCAGATTTGCGTCAAGTACGCAATGCATTTGAAGGTGTGCCTTGGGTTCGATTGGCTACGGTACAGCGCGAATTTCCAAACCGCTTGCGGGTGACGTTGCAGGAACATCGACCCGTAGCGTATTGGGGTGATCCAAGCGAATCGCGCTTACTCAATATGTATGGCGAAGTATTCGAAGCGAATTTGGCTGATTTAGAAAACGAAAAAATTCCACGGCTCAAAGGTCCAGACAGTGAATCGCAATTGGTATGGCAGATGTACCAAGCATTGGTGCCCATATTCCATGGCTTAACGCTAGACATGGGTAATTTAGAACTGACGGAACGTGGGAGTTGGCGCGCATATCTCAAGCAAGGTGCCGTGATCGAGCTGGGACGCGGTGATGTGACTGAAGTAACTGCACGTATGCAACGCGTCGAACAAACATTGGCTAGCGTCACGCAGAAATTGGGAAGAAAAAACACATCATTGCAAGCAATTGATTTGCGGCATGACAACGGCTATGCCATACGTTTGCATGGTGTGAGCACGATGGAAGCCGCGATAGCGCGGAATTGAAGAGATTAGGTAAGAAACGAGGCTGTTATGGCAAAAGAGTACAAAGATTTGGTAGTAGGGTTAGACATTGGTACGGCCAAGGTGATGGTGGTCGTAGCCGAAGTCTTGCCCGGCGGCGAACTCAAACTTGCCGGTATGGGTGTGGCACCGAGCAATGGCCTGAAACGCGGTGTCGTCGTCAATATAGATGCCACCGTGCAAAGCATTCAGCAAGCATTAAAAGAAGCCGAGTTCATGGCTGACTGCAAGATCACCCGTGTTTACACCGGCATCACGGGCAGCCATATTCGCGGCATGAACTCTACGGGTATGGTGGCGGTGAAAGACCGTGAGGTGACGGCACCTGATGTCGCGCGCGTAGTAGAAACCGCGAAGGCTATCAATATTTCGACAGACCA
>DDYJ01000059.1:5526-5816 GCA_002347905.1 Comamonadaceae bacterium UBA2237
ATTGGCATGAGTGGTATTCGTTTAGAAGCCAAAGTGCATATCGTCACCGGTGCACAAAGTGCCGCTGAAAACATCATCAAATGTGTACGTCGCTGTGGTTTGGAAGTAGACCAGTTGATGCTCAATCCTTTAGCTTCCAGCCTGTCCGTACTGACAGACGATGAGCGTGAACTGGGTGTGGCCTTGGTTGATATTGGTGCAGGCACTACAGATGTAGCGATATTCACCAACGGTTCGATCCGTCATACAGCGGTTATTCCGATTGCCGGTGACTTGATCACCAGCGATAT
>DDYJ01000096.1:0-246 GCA_002347905.1 Comamonadaceae bacterium UBA2237
TTGCGGTCAGCCCAGTAGTCAGAGGCTTCACGGAAGATATCGAGCAACTGTTCACGCGCTTCCTTGTCAAACTTGGCGTGGGCAGGAATATGTTCCAACACCACCACAAATCCAGGTTGTGGACCAGACTTGTAAAGCGGGTCAGTCATACCGTCATACAGCGCATCAAAATTCTTGCTGGCCTGAGCGGGGAAAGTGAACTCTTTGGCAATCAAATCCAAAATATCTTGCTTGCTTTGCGTTTGG
>DDYJ01000096.1:312-4207 GCA_002347905.1 Comamonadaceae bacterium UBA2237
GCCGATTCTTTAGGGGTTGAGTCTTGACAAAATGGAAGTTGCTACAAAGCAACAACCTCGGAAAAGAGTTTCACGGGTTAACCCGAAACACAAGCCAAGATTGTGCGTGAACCCCTCTCAAATAGCAAGTCAAAATGGAATAACGACCACCAAAAGAAGGTCAAATTAAGCATAAAGAATTCTTTTCCCCGCCCACCAAGCGAGCCCGCACCATCCAACAGTCCTCATAAAGGGGTGCGCTTTATACAGTATAAAAATTAACAATCAATTAACGCAAAGCACTAGCATCCGCCACAGTCAAAGCAGTCATATTCACAATGCGGCGCACCGTAGCACTAGCCGTCAAGATATGCACCGGTTTAGCAGCACCTAATAAAACCGGCCCAATAGCAATATTTCCGCCAGCCGCCGTCTTGAGCAAGTTGTAAGCAATATTGGCTGAATCTAAATTAGGCAACACCAACAAATTCGCATCACCAATCAAGGTAGTGTCCGGTATTTGACGCGCACGCTCGGCGCCATCCAACGCCACGTCACCATGCATTTCGCCGTCGACTTCTAACCAAGGTGCTTTTTTCTTGAGCAAGGCCAAGGTGTCGCGCATTTTGAGCGCCGAAGCCTGTTGGCTAGTTCCAAAATTTGAGTGTGACAACAAGGCCGCTTTGGGCTGCAAACCAAAACGGCGCATCTCTTCCGCCGCCATGATGGTGATCTCACACAACTGCTCTGCGGTTGGGTCGTAGTTGATGTGCGTATCAACCAAGAACACTTGGCGATCAGGCAACAACAAACCATTCATGCACGCATAAGTGCTCACACCTATGCGGTTGCCAATCACTTGGTTCACGTAATTCAAATGTACATCTGGCGTGCTCCAGGTGCCGCAAATCAATCCATCGACTTCACCTTTGTGCAGCATCATGGTGCCGATCAAAGAAAGACGGCGACGCATATCGATCTTGGCCAGTTGTTGGGTCACGCCTTTGCGCGCCATCATGTGCCAATAGGTTTGCCAAAAATCGCGGTAGCGGTGGTCTTGTTCAACGTTGACCACTTGATAATCTTTGCCTTCTTGCAAACGCAAACCAAACTTCTCAATGCGTTGCGCAATGATGGCGGGGCGACCAATCAATGTGGGCTTGGCCAAGTCTTCGTCGACCACGATTTGCACCGCGCGCAACACGCGCTCTTCTTCGCCTTCGGCAAAGCAGACGCGTTTTTTGGCGCCTAATTTAGCTGCCGCATAAATCGGCTTCATGATGGAGCCAGAGGCATAGACAAAGCTTTGCAGCTTCTCGATGTAAGCCTCCATGTCTTGGATGGGTCGTCGTGCCACACCACTGTCTGCAGCGGCCTTGGCCACGGCAGGCGCAATCTTCATCATCAAGCGTGGATCGAACGGCTTAGGAATTAAATACTCGGGGCCGAACACCAACTTCTCACCCACATAAGCAGCGGCGACTACTTCGCTTTGTTCAGCCTGCGCCAATTCGGCGATGGCATAGACCGACGCGATTTCCATTTCATCGGTGATGGTGGAAGCGCCTGCGTCCAGTGCGCCGCGGAAAATGTAAGGGAAGCACAACACGTTGTTGACTTGGTTGTGGTAATCGCTACGCCCCGTGGCGATGATGGCGTCAGTGCGCACGGACAACACCTCTTCAGGCAAGATTTCTGGTGTTGGGTTGGCTAACGCCAAGATCAATGGCTGCTTGGCCATCTTCTTCACCATGGCGGGTTTGAGTACCCCGCCGGCAGACAGCCCCAGAAAAATATCTGCGCCATCGATCACTTCGTCCAAAGTGCGCGCAGACGTTTTTTGGACAAACTGGATTTTGTCTTCATCCATCAACTCGGTGCGGCCTTCATAGACCACGCCCGCCAAATCGGTCACAAAAATATTGCGCTTGGGCACTCCCATTTTGACGAGCAAACCCAGACAAGCCAATGCGGCAGCACCGGCACCTGACGTAACCAGCTTGACCTTTTTCAAGTGTTTACCCGCCACTTTGATGCCATTCAAAATAGCGGCGCCCACCACAATTGCAGTTCCATGTTGGTCATCATGAAACACGGGAATATTCATGCGCTCGCGCAATTTGCGTTCAACGTAGAAACAGTCGGGGGCTTTGATGTCTTCTAAGTTGATGCCACCAAACGTAGGCTCTAAGGCCGCGATGATGTCGACCAGTTTGTCGAGGTTTTTCTCTGCAATCTCCAAATCGAATACATCGATGCCCGCAAATTTTTTGAATAAGACGCCTTTACCTTCCATCACCGGTTTGGAGGCCAAAGGACCAATATCGCCCAAGCCCAAGACCGCCGTGCCGTTAGAGATAACAGCTACCAAGTTGCCTTTGCTGGTGTACTTGTATGCGTTGTTGGGGTCTTTAACGATTTCTTCACAGGGCGCAGCCACGCCTGGCGAATAAGCCAAAGCCAAGTCGTGTTGGTTGGCGAGTTGCTTGGTGGCTTGGATGGAGACTTTGCCGGGGGTAGGGAACTCGTGGTATTCAAGTGCAGCGCGGCGCAATTCGGCGCGGGCTTCTGGGCTGTTGTGGGAGGGGATGGGGCTCATGGGGTTCTCCAAAGATAGCAACGGGCAGGTGCTTGTTTTTAGCAACTGCCCGTGGCTTGATTTTTGGATTTTATGCTTCTTATTGCTTGTAAAGGCGCATCTGATTTTGAACTTATGGGCACTCGTACGCTAGAACTAGTAGCGGGTACGCGCTAGGGCTCCTCAGCCGCTTCGCGTCAGAAAGTCGCCTACGCACGCACCCGCTACTAGTTCTAGCTAGGTTTTTGTTTTTAAGCTCGCATCAGCGCTTCAATTTCAGAAGCAATAACAGGCACGCCACGGGATATCAATTCGCAGCCCGTTGCGGTCACTATGGCGTCGTCTTCTATGCGAATACCAATATTCCAAAACTTCTCTGGCACATCCGCCGAAGGCCGCACATACAAGCCTGGCTCGATAGTTAACACCATGCCGGGGTGCAATATGCGACTAGGCCGGTTGGTGATGGTTTCGCCAGACAGCGGGTCTTGTCTGGTGCTGGTGTTGCCCGTTTCGCTAAGTTCAATGTAACTGCCGCAGTCATGGACATCCATGCCCAACCAATGGCTGGTGCGGTGCATGTAAAACGCAAAATAAGCGCGCTTGTCTATGACGTCGTCTACGCTGCCGTGTTTGTTGGCTTGCAACAATCCCAAATCCAACAAGCCTTGAGATAACACGCGCACGGTGGCGTCGTGTGGATCGGTGAAGCGCGCTCCTGCTTTGGTGGCTGCTACTGCTGCATCTTGGCTGGCAAGTACTAAGTTGTAGAGGTCTTTTTGGGGGCCGCTGAATACGCCGTTGGCGGGGAAAGTGCGGGTGATATCGGATGCGTAGCCGTCTAATTCGCAGCCTGCGTCGATCAACACCAAGTCGCCGTCGCGCAATGGTGCGGTGTCTGCGCGGTAGTGCAAGACGCAGGCGTTGGCACCAGCTGCGACGATGGAGGTGTAGGCGGGGAACTGCGAACCGTGTTGCCTGAATTCGTGCAGCAGCTCTGCTTCCAAGTGATACTCACGGGCATCTTGTCCGGCGCGCAACATCCGAGCGCTGGTTTTCATGGCGCGTATGTGGGCTTGCGCGCTGATTTGCGCAGCGCGCCGCATGGTGTCTTGTTCTTGTGCGTCTTTCACCAAGCGCATCTCATCTAGTGGCACACAGAGGTCGCGTTGTTCGGCTGGGCATTGCGCGCCAAAGCGCACGCGGGCGCGCACGCTGCTGAGCCATCCATCGATTTGGCTTTCCAAGCCTTGATGGGTCGCAAAGGGATACCAGACGCATTGTTGGTTTTCTAGCAACTTGGGCATGTGGCTGTCTAGCACTTTGATCGACAAAGCG
>DDYJ01000096.1:4224-5407 GCA_002347905.1 Comamonadaceae bacterium UBA2237
AAGTCGCTGTCGCGGTTACGCGCGCGCTCGGGGGCCGTGGGAATGATGGCGACCGCTGCATGAGATGTTGAACGTAAATGGGCGGCCAACTGCTTGCGGCGTTGTGCGTAAAAAGTTGCGTTGGCTATGGTCATGTATTGTTTTGCTTCGTTAATTTAAATGGCCTTGTTGTTGATTTCAGCCAGCCTCTCGGGTGTCCCTACATCACTCCATGCTTGTTCGTACAAGGTTGCGCTCACTAAGCCATTGTCCATAGCGGCGCGCAACATAGGTGCCAAGGGGGCTTTCACGCCTTGTGGGTTGCCTGCTGGAATGTCACACCAAGTCGCTTGAAAGAATGCTTTTTTGTACAAGGCTACTGTGCTGAAAGTCCAGCGTGGAGCCGTGCCGTCACTTTGTAGATTTAGCGCCAATCCTTCGCGGCCCACATGACTGTGAATGTCGCTGTTTGATGCGCCGTCTAAAGCATTAAAGGCAATTCCAAAGTCGCCCCGCGGGTTGTGTACGGGGTTGGGAACTAGCCAAATATGCGCTAGCTGGATGGATGACTCAAAGCGCTCATAGGCTTCGCGCGCGAAAGAAAAATCGGGCATCCAGACATCTCCTGCGGCTACCCAAAACACATCTGCCAACATAGGGAGTGCGCGAATAATGCCGCCCGCGGTTTCCAATGCCTCGCCAAAATCTTCGCCCTCTTGCGAGTAGTGCATTTGCATAGGCTTGTTTTCTGACGGATTCACCTGTTGGGCGCCATCAAAGCAATTTCCGAAATGCTTAGGTATTTGCTCACCCAACCAAGCCGTATTGACCACCAAGTCCTGCACTCCCGCGCGCTGCATAGCCTCCATCGCCCATTGCATCAAAGGTTTGCCTTTCACGGGCAGCATGGGCTTGGGCGTGTGGTCGCTCAAAGGGCGCATGCGTTCGCCTCGGCCAGCGGCTAACAACATGGCGGTGGCAGGGCGTGAAGAGGAAGCAGGCAAGGTGCGCGAGGGATTCACAGAGCGCAGTGTAGCGAGGGCATCTGGCCTCGCTCGCTAAAATCTAGGGTTTCTACTTTCCCAGGACGCCCTGACATGGCAAATCACCCACGGATGGCCAGCGCAATTCGCGCTTTGGCAATGGACGCTGTTCAACAAGCCAACTCAGGACATCCCGGCGCGCCCATGGGCATGGCCGATAT
>DDYJ01000113.1:0-6503 GCA_002347905.1 Comamonadaceae bacterium UBA2237
TAATAAGTAGCGGTCACTAGGTGTCCAGTGGTTGCTAATCTCAATCCCATTTCTTTTACTTGGTCTACCTGCCTCAGTGCTTCCGGCGTCTCCAGAGTAGACAAGTTCCGAATCAAAATCTAATTGCCAAAGGGCAATTGTTGTTTGTAAATTAGGAATAGCTTGCGTTTTTAAGCCGATTTCCTGACCGCGAGAACTTACAAGACCTGGCGCAGTTTCCAGCGTTGCTCCAGTCTTTGGGTCAACCTTAGCAGTTGTGCCTCTTGCATCGTTGCTGTGAAATCCTCTTCCAGCATTGATAAAGAATTCTGTTTTATGCCAAGGACCGAATATGAACGAAGTTTTAGGGGAGAGTTTTGCGCTACTTGTTGTCCCAGAGTTCAACGACTGCGAATAACTTGAAACGCTAGCATTGAATTGGTCAGCACGAATACCGGCCACGCTTCTAAGCCAAGTGTTCCAAGTAATTTCGTTTTCACCAAAAACCCCAACAATGCTTTGTTTGACTTGATCGTCACGAACGGTAGCTTGTACTTGGCGTGAAGCCGTGTCATACAGCCCAACGCGAATTTGGTCTTGCCTTACCTGTACTCCTAAGGTGTTGACCATGTCCAATTTTGAATTGACATTGCTTAACCATGACTGAGATGCAGAACCTCCTAAAACAGTACGTTTATCTTTTTGTTCAAATTGATCTCCGTTCGGACTGTTTGTTGGATCAGTTAAATAGGTAAAGTTTGAGAACAAATCAAAGTCGTATGAAATGGCATACCAATTGACGGATGAGCGCACATGCTCAGATTGCTTGTGCCAAGTACCTGACAAGCTCATCCTGCTTGTTTTAGCACCATCAGTTGAATCTAGGGAATCAAATCTTCCAAACGGTTGGCCACTCGGTAGTTGCCCAGCATCAATCAAACGCTGAGGTACTTGGTCGGTGGAGTTCCAGCGTGCTGAGTAAGCGGACAGGCTAGTCGTCCATCCTTCGCGAGCGCTACCGCTGCTCAGAATAAATTGCGCGTTTGACTTGCGAATTCCCTCAGGCACTGTCCAAGGCCCGTTGTTATTCAGTCTTTCAACGGCGCTAAGTAAGGTGACTCCCTCGCTGACCTCTTGCGATGATGCGGCGACTCCTCTTAAGTAGCCTCGTTGCCCCAGCGTGAAATCGGCAAATGGCCGATCCAGCTTGGTTCGATAAACCATGTTGGCAGACCCGGCAGAAGAAAAATCGCCCACAGAAGCAAAGTAGGGCCCTTTTTTGTATTCCACTCTCTGCACAAGTTCAGGTATTAGAAAGTTCAGATCGCTATAGCCTTGTCCATGGGCGTGTGTTGGCATATTGACCGGCACACCGTTGATGGTTGTGGCGAAATCAGTTCCATGGTCTAGATTTATGCCGCGTAAAAAATACTGATTAGCTTTACCGTCACCTGAATGCTGTGTCACGACCATGCCTGGGATGTATTCCAGAATCTCACCCGGTCGCAACTGAGCTCTACTTTTTATCAACTCGGAACCGATGATGCCTTGGCTAGCAGCTTCGCTCGAACCTACAGAATTGTCATAGTGCCCTACGACATCAATAGAGGTGAATATATCGTGGCTATGACAATCTAAGCAAAATACTAAAAGCCCAACTATCGCAACTTTTTTGAAAAGCACACCTAACACTTTGCTCAATGGGGTGGCTGTTTGACGAATTACTCTAGGTAGTCTTTATAAGACTAATGCGTATGTTGAGTATTGTGTTGTGCACCCATGCTTTGCCCAGCCGGCGGCTGAGTACTCACCGGAACCTGCACCACTTGCTGGGTCTTTTTGCCAGCAGTATCTTGGAAAGTCAAAGTCAATGGAACAGTTGTATCTTTATTTAAAGGCATCTTCAAGTCCATCAACATGATGTGAAAGCCACCTGGTTTGAGATCAACCGCTTGGCCTGCCGGCAAATCTAGTCCGTTTGGAAGTGCAGACATTTTCATCACGTCTTTGTCCATCTTCATTTCGTGAATTTCAACTACAGAAGCAATTGGACTACTGGCAGCTACTAGTTTTGCATTTTCCTTCGAAGATACAGTCATAAACGCACCTGTAGCTTTTTGACCCTGAACTGTTGCACGAATCCATGGGTTGGAGATGGTGACGTTTTGAGCAAACGCTTGTAATGACAGCAACAAGCTAGTTACAAGAATGACTCTGAGAGTTAGATGTTTCATAGTTTCCTCTTTAATGGTTGTGTAGCTCGCTACTGGGCAACAACTCCAATAGTGCTGCAGGATTTTTGATTCCTTTAGTTGATGTGCCTGAAGTTGGCACATCTGCCCAATTATTAACGCCCTTTACGCACTCCTGTTTAATGTTTACCCATACAGGGCCGGGCTGATTTGGCAAATGTGTAAAGAATGAAAATTCATCAAATTGTTCGTTTGGCAAATAAAAATCTTTGCTGGTCGCTTCCCATCTGATTTCAACAACATCTTCAGTAATTGTTTTACCGTGGCTGTTGTATGGCTTGACAAGCAGCTCTTTTTTAGTGGACAGTTTCCAACCAAATTTAGGTTGCGGTTTAGCACCTTCAAAACCAGCCGGGATTTTGACAGTGATAGCAGTAGTTGACTCATCTCCACAGCCATGGCCTACGCGTAAAGTGCCCTTGTAATAACTACCTGCTAGGGCCAGCTGATCTGTGAAAACAACATGCGCTGTTGATAAGTTACTTATGAGTAAGCCAGTAAAAAAAATACTAGATATTAAAAAATTTTTCATGTTTTAGCCTCAATAAATTAAAGATCCCAACGCAATTCAGCGTGGTATGTACGCATTGGGTATTGGTGGTAATTCCAATACTTATAGTTATTTAAATTGTCTATGCCCGCTGCAACAGACCACTGCCTGTCAACCTTGTAGAGCAAGCGAGCATCAACCACAAAAAACTTAGAGTTACCGGTATAAGCAAATCCATTGATATCAGAGTTGTCATTACGTCCGAATTGTGAGCTGGCATATCGTGCTCCAAGGGAAGTATTGAGCTTTTCATCCCAGTGGTAATTAGCCAAGGCATTTGCACGCCACATCGGTACGCGAATCTGATATTTGTCTATGGTGTCACCTGCAACAGAGACATATCCATCATTCTCTTTGATGCGTGAATCTACATAAGTTACGCTGCTAGAAAAATCCAGACCTTTCTTGAGAAAATTCTGACCCGAATATGCGACCTCCAATCCAGTACTCTCTATGCGACGAACATTCTGAATATAAGTATTTGCAACTCCGTTTAAAAGTGTTGTTTGACTGGCAATAGCATCACGTGTGTTTTCAAAAAAAGCTGTTGTCCTCAGAATTCCATGCCCCAAATCCTTCTCAGCAGTTAATTCCGTAGTTTGTGATTTCTCAGGTCTTAAATTTGGATCATTAGCATATGTAGTGCTCGCTCCAGCCGTAGTTGAACCGTACATTTCGTGAACGGTTGGCATCCGAACAGCCCTGCCTGTAGATGCCTTAAGCATCAGAGTATCTGTTAGCAAATGTGAAATGGCCAACTTTGGTGAATAGTAAATCTCCGTTCTGTCTGAATAGTTGGTAGTTCCAATTGTGCTTTTATAGGCCAAGCCACCTGATGTACTCCATTGCTCGGCCCTTAGACCTAAAACAGTCTTCCATAATGGAGCAAATTTCCAAGCATCTTGCGCATACAAACTTTGTAGTTGTGAAGTACCTGCTGATTTATCGGTTAAGGCACCAGCAGCAGCTGTTTCCCAAGTGCTTGTACCAGTAGTATTTTTTAAAATGCTGAGCTTATAGTTATCTTGTTGGTATCCGTAATCAATAACGTGCTCACCTTTAATTCCCATTGGACGCCAAGTACCTTTAAGTGCGAAGTTATTGAATCCTGTTCCACTGTAATCAGTCAAAGTACCGGCCGTCGTTCCTCCATAAAGCGTGGTCGATGTGTTGTTTGCAGAGGCCCTGTTTAAATCTGATTGAAAGTTGTAAATACTTGCGAGAATTTCCCAGTCAAAAACTTCTTGTGTGTTAGTTTTTAATGAAAATCCATGCATCACATGGGTTAATTCTTCACGAGATGCAGAAAATGAACTACTTGAAAGCACATAGTTTTTCCCATCTTGAGCAACTGTCGCAGCGTAATAAAGTGGCGCGCCAGTTGATGAATTAGTTAAATAACTTTGCGGATTGCCATCACTCTTATTTTGCCAATATCCTAAGGTGTAGGTTGCCCGCATTGTTGAAGAGATATCGTATGCAACTTTTATTTTGGCATGGTCTTGTACTGTGTGGTACTGCGAGGCAGTTCCAAGGATTGCATTCGCAGCTCCATAAATGTCAGTTGCTGGAACAGCGCCTGTTACAGCAGTTCCAGCTGTAGTGGACGTTGCACCTGTCACAAACACCATAGGCTGAGTATTTACGTCTTGCCTACTAAGATGAAACCAATAAGCCCAATCGCCCTCCCTACTTCCGAGAGTTACGCTTCCGTTTGAACTTCCGTATTTTTCATTGGTAGCGTAATTACTGAATTCTTGACTAGAAACTCCTAGCTTCATGTGAGCTTCAAATTGTTTAGGCATACGCGTAACGAAATCAACTACAGCGCCAACAGAATTGCCTGGATAAGCTGCAGAAAAGGGGCCGAACATAACATCGACGCGTTCGATTTCTTCAGGTGCCACCATGCCCCACCTAGGTGCGTAGAACTTGTCGTTACCTACAAAATTTGATAAAGGCATACCGTCTGCATACACCGCACTTCTTGCAGCGTTATTTGAGCCTGATGCGCGGCTTGCAACCACTGCATGGTTGTAATCACCAGCAAACCGTTTTCTAACTGACAGACTGGGTAAGTATTTAAGCGCGTCTTCACTGTCTGTTGCGTTGATCGTTTCTATAATTTCCTTTGCAGTCACTGTTTCCATGGTTGTTGGGATCTGAGTAGGCAAAGACGATGGTTGCCCAGATGTAATTACGATCACGCCAAGATCCTTACTTTGCGATTGGTCTTGCGCAGTACTTACTCCACTCCAAAACAAGGCAATACCGAGAATAGTTAATTTAAGCTTTGATTTTTTCATACGCATATCCACGAATAATCCGGGCACACGCTTTCTAAAGCGCGTTACCAAAAAACTAGGCAAGGCGCATACGCGCTATGCCCGCTTAAAGATCAAAGGTGGAAAGTAGGAGGCCCGCGCGAAGGAAGAGGCGGAGCCGTGAGAGACGCGATGTGTGCCGCCACGGAGGGCAACAACGCATGCGAGAGGGGTGAGGGTTGCGTTAGCGTTGTATTGAACTCAGGCGGTGGTGCGATGACAGTAGCACACAGAGGACAGTCCAAAGTTAGAGCGTCAGAAGAAGTACTGTTGTCTTCGCCCTGCACAACCAGTTTCATGCTACCGGTGCTGGTACACACCATGTCCATGGCTTTGGGTTGTACCAAGGGAGATGCAATGGCCACGCCCACAGACAGAGCAAACCAAACCAGCACTAGGCGGATGATTTGCTGAGTGTTGCGCAGATACTGCATGTTGAAGATTCTAAATGATCATGAGTGGCGCGATTTTTTGGTCAATCGCGCCAAATACGCTTTGGCCATCTGCGCCTTTGGCTTCGATACGAATGGTGTCGCCGTATTTCATGAATTCGGTGCTGGGTTTGCCGTCCAAGATGGTTTCAATCGCGCGTTTTTCTGCAATGCAGCTGTAGCCTTTGGGCCATTCTTTTTTGCCTTTGACTTCGATAGCCTGGTTGCTGACGGTGCCGCTTCCCACTACAGAGCCAGCGCGCACATTGCGGGTTTTGCAAATGTGGGCAATGAGTTGGCCGAAGTGAAACGTCATCTCAGGCCCAGCCTCGCACATACCGACTTTGCGGCCATTCCAGGTGGACTGCACAGTTAGGTTGAGTCGGCCGTTGTCCCATGCATCGCCAAATTCATCGAGTGTGACAGCGACGGGACTAAATGCGGTAGCAGGTTTGCTTTGCATGAATCCAAAGCCTTTTGCTAATTCGTTTGCGATTAAGTTGCGTAATGACACATCGTTAGCGAGCATGACTAATCGGATGCCTTCCAAGGCTTCATCTGGTGTCGATTGCATCGGTATATCACCGGTGATGACTGCAATCTCGGCTTCAAAGTCAATGCCGAAGTCTTCGCTGGCGCACACCACATCGTCTTGAGCGCCCATAAAGTCGTCGCTACCGCCTTGGTACATCAGCGGGTCTTTGTAAAAGCTCTCAGGCACTTCAGCGCTGCGAGCTGCGCGCACCAATTCCACATGGTTGATGTAAGCGGAGCCATCGGCCCATTGGTAGGCGCGAGGTAGGGGCGCCATGCACATAGCAGGATCAAATGGAAATGCGTGCCGCGCTTTGCCTTGGTTGAGGGTTTCATACAAATCAACGAGTTGCGGCGCGATAAATCCCCAGTCGTCTAACGCTTGTTGCATTTTGTTGGCGATACCTGTTGCGTAATGTGCGGTGCTTAAATC
>DDYJ01000113.1:6584-11683 GCA_002347905.1 Comamonadaceae bacterium UBA2237
GGTGCACATGCGCTTGCCTAGTTGGCGCACCACATGGCTTGTTGCATGCGCAGTTTTGTTGGTGCATGTGTGGTTGCTTGCATCCAGTAATCTATGGCTAACACCTAGTGCGGATCAAACGATTCAAACCAAAGCATTTGTGACACGACAAATTCAACTGCCACCTACACAAAGTGCGACTCCAACCGCCAAACCGAAAACTACTTCCGCACAAAATCCGCCAACCACTGTTGAACCTGCGCCACCCTCTACTGCTTCAACGTCTGCAGATACAAACCCTTCGCTGACATCAGAAACCATACAAGGCAGTAACAGCAACACAAGCATTTCCTCAATTGGAAACCAAGACATTGCGGCAGCAGTCGTTCTCCCTGCTCGCGTAGCTTCTGGCGTGGATATGCCGCCCTATCCGCGCTTTGCTGGTGACGGCGTTCCTGCAAACGAAGCCAGTGCCTTCAAAGTTCCTGCCCCAGTATTTTTGAAATACCAAGTGCTCGGCATGTCCAAGCAGATGAACTATTCCGCATGGGCAGAGTTTTCTTGGCAACATGATGGGCAACGCTATGACTCTAAATTGGAGGTGGGTGCGTTCTTATTAGGGTCTCGAAGCCAAACCAGCCAAGGCACCTTAGGTTCCGAGGGTTTGATGCCGCAGCGTTTTGGCGACAAGTACCGCACCGAAGTCGCCTCACATTTCCAACGCGACAAAGGCGTGATCAGTTTTAGCAATAACGCGCCAGAGGTGCCTTTGCTCAAAGGTGCGCAAGACCGCTTGAGCGTGGTGATGCAAATTGCGGCATTGCTTTCTGCAGAGCCAGAACGCTACCCCGTAGGCACTATGCTTTCGTTCCAAACGGTGGCGACGCGCGATGCCGAAGTGTGGCTGTTCTTGGTAGAAAAGTCTGAAACCTTGCAATTGCCTTATGGCGACGTCCCGACCATCAAGATCAACCGCAAGCCCCGCAAGGAATTTGACCAAACCATCGAGCTGTGGTTTGCTCCGTCGATAGACTATTTACCTGTCCGTTTGCGGGTTACCAACGCCAACGGCGACTTTGTAGACCAGCAATTACGTAAGGTTGAAAAACCCAGGTCTTGAAATTTGGCATTTGAATCCGATATCCTAGGGGTACTCACCCGTTTTACTGAAAGCCACGATAACCATGGACATGCTCTACAACTCTGAGACTTTCTCCGTTATGCACCTGCAAATGCAAGAAACAGAGTTTCTACCTAGCCGTCCTGATGTCCCCGTGCTAGCCCGCCATGGGTTTGAAATCGTTGACAAGCGTTCTGGCAAAGAATTGTTTTTAGAAGGCTCTTGGGCCGAGCAATTCCAAGCCCATTTGCGCGCTTGGCAAGAAAATTCTCCCACCCAAGAAGAAGTGGAAGACACCTTAGCTGGCTACGCAGAGTTGGCGCAAAACCCACTGGTAATGCACTAAGGTTTTCTGATGTACAGCCAGTAATAGATAGGCTGCACCAATAACAAAATAGCTACCAGCCGGCACACCTGAAACGCGCTGACCACGGCAACCCCCAGTTGCAAAACTTTGGCAGTAATTGCCATTTCGGCAATTCCGCCGGGTGATGTGCTCAACATCATGGTGGGCAATGGCAAGCCTGTGAGCCATGCCAAGCCCTCTGCAAAACCAGCGCACACCACAATCATCACTACCGTTGCCAAGGCCACGCTTGCCAACCAACGCGGTGCGGTGTGCATAAAAGATGCGGTGAAACGCACACCCAAACTCACACCAATCACCATCTGCGCGGTGTTGGACAACCATGGTGGAATACCTGAGAGCGTGATTTCGTTCATCGTCAACACAGTCGCGACCAAGAATGGTCCTAAAAACCACGGGTTGGGACGTTTCATCAACTTCATCACGCCAGCACCCGCGCCTGTACATAAGGCCAACAGCGCCAAGCCTTGCCAATCGAGTTGACGTGCGAAGGTAGGCGCTACGTCTAGGCCATGCCATCCGCTGAACTGCATCACAAAGGGCACGACTACGGTCACGATTAACACACGCAAGCTATGTGCAGACGCCACCAAATCGGTCCTGGCCATCGCGCGTTCTGCCAAAAGTGTCATTTCTGATGCACCACCAATAGGGCCAGCAAAGTAAGTAGTCGCTCTGTCTAGTCCTTCCATGCGCGGTGCATGTATCCAGTGCAACCACCGGCCAAAAGTGAANNCCTAAAGCTGTTCCGATGACCCATTGCCCCACATCGCGAAAAGGGTTCCAACTAAGTGTCGGCGCACCACGCATCGATGCAAAAGACGTGACTAGTAATGGCCCAATCATCCATGGCAAGGGCGTATGTAAAGCCAAACAGACTTGCGCTGCGACCCATGCCAGCAACAAAGTAGCAACAACACGAATAGAAAACCCAGCAGCTGGGCGCATAGAAAGCATGGGGCGCTATTTTGCCTATTCCCTACCTAAGCGCTTGTCGCGCGTGCGTACCTACAATTGGAGAATGACTGCTTACATCCTCAATTTGTCATGCCCAGACCGAACGGGCATCGTGCATGCTGTTTCAGGTTTTTTACTCGAGCGCCAAGGCAACATCGAAGAAGCCGCCCAATACAACGACCCCGATACCGGCTTGTTTTTTATGCGGGTACGTTTTGCTTGCGATGCGGTTGCGCAAGAAGAGTTGCGCGCGCAGTTGTTGGGTTTGGCTCAAACTCTCAGCATGCAATGGACTTTGCACGATGCGTCACAACCTATGCGCACAGTCTTGATGGTTAGTAAAGAAGGTCATTGTTTAAACGATTTGTTGTTTCGCTGGAAAAGTGGTCTATTGCCACTCGATATCCGCGCCATCATCAGCAACCACCGGGAGTTTTACCAGCTCGCGGCCAGTTACAACGTGCCTTTCCATCACATTCCCGTTACCGCCGCAACCAAAGCGCAAGGTGAAGCGAAGCAATTCGAGATCATTGAGTCGGAAGGTGCCGAGCTTGTTGTGTTAGCGCGGTATATGCAAATTTTGAGCGANNGACATGTGCAAAAAACTTGCGGGGCGTGCGATCAATATCCATCACAGTTTTTTGCCCAGCTTCAAAGGCGCAAAACCTTACTACCAAGCGCATGACCGCGGCGTCAAGTTAATTGGTGCAACGGCTCACTATGTCACGGCTGACTTAGACGAAGGTCCGATCATTGAACAAGATGTCGCTCGCGTCGACCACAGCAAAACTGTGGAAGACCTCACTACACAGGGCCGTGACACCGAAAGCCAAGTGCTAGCGCGTGCTGTTAAGTGGCACAGTGAACACCGCGTACTCTTGAACGGCCACAAAACCGTCATCTTCAAATAACTATTGAGGTCCTCGCTATGAATGCCCCAATTTCATCCCCGCACCTTGAATCGATGACACACGCCGAGAGGCAGGCTCAAGTGGTAGCTGCGCTTTTGCGTGTCTTGCCTGCCCATGCGGTGCTCTACACCACCGAAGACACGGTTCCCTATGAATGCGATGGCCTCACTGCTTATCGGGCGCGTCCTTTGTGCGTGGTGTTGCCAGAGACCTATGACCAGGTGCAAGCTGTATTGCAAACCTGCCATGCGATCGATGCGCCCGTTGTGGCGCGTGGGGCAGGCACAGGATTGTCTGGTGGTGCGATGCCGCATGCACAAGGTGTGACTTTGTCATTGGCCAAGTTCAACAAAATTCTGAACATTGACCCGATTGCACGAACAGCCACTGTGCAGTGTGGCGTGCGCAATCTTGCGATCAGCGAAGCTGTCGCGCATTTGGGGTTGTATTACGCACCCGATCCGTCAAGCCAAATTGCTTGCACCATTGGTGGCAATGTAGCGGAGAACTCGGGTGGTGTGCATTGCTTGAAATATGGCTTGACTTTGCATAACGTGATGAAAGTCAAAGGCTTCACCATCGAAGGCGAAGCCATTGAGTTTGGTAGCGATGCGCTCGAAANNCCTAAGCCCCAACTGGCGCGCTGCATCATGGCAAGCTTTGACGACATGCGCAAAGCTGGAGATGCGGTTGCTTCAGTGATTGCTGCGGGCATTATTCCTGCGGGCTTAGAAATGATGGATAAGCCTATGACAGCGGCCGTTGAAGGTTTTGTCCACGCAGGCTATGACCTCAACGCCGAAGCGATTTTGCTATGCGAGAGTGACGGCACACCTGAAGAAGTGGAAGAAGAAATTGGCCGTATGAGTGAGGTGCTGCGCCAATGTGGTGCAACAGCCATTGCGGTAAGCCAGAACGAGGCTGAGCGCTTGCGTTTTTGGAGTGGGCGTAAGAATGCATTTCCTGCTTCAGGACGCATCAGCCCCGACTACATGTGCATGGACAGCACCATTCCACGCAAGCGTTTGGCCGATATTTTGTTGGCTATTGCTGAGATGGAAAAGAAATACCAATTACGCTGCGCTAATGTATTTCACGCAGGTGACGGCAATTTGCATCCTCTGATTTTGTTTGATGCAAATGACCCTGACCAACTGCATCGCTGCGAATTGTTTGGCGCTGATATTTTGGAAACCAGTGTGGCTATGGGCGGAACAGTCACTGGTGAGCATGGTGTGGGTATTGAAAAACTCAACAGCATGTGCGTGCAATTCAGCGCGGAAGAAAACGAACAAATGTTCGCTGTAAAACGCGCTTTTGACCCTAAGGGATTACTAAACCCTGGGAAAGTGATTCCCACACTGAACCGCTGCGCAGAATACGGCAAGATGCTCGTGCGTGCTGGGCAAATCAAGCACCCTGATTTGCCTAGGTTTTAAGCAGCGTACTGTCTTCCGCCAAAAATAGCAGTGCCCACACGCACCATGGTGCTACCTGCATGGATGGCCGCTTCCAAATCAGAAGTCATGCCCATGGACAACGTGTCGAAGTGGGTTAGGTTTAATTCGTCATTCACTTCGTTAAACAACGCGCGCGCTTTGGTATGGAGCGCTACTTGCGCTTCAAAGCCTTCTACGGGATCTGGAATAGTCATTAGTCCGCGCAATGTGAGTCGCGGGAATTGCGTCACTTGCTTCGCAAGTTCCAATACTTCTTCTGGGGCAACGCCCGATTTGGTCGCACCACCATCGATATTGACTTGTAG